>NZ_DFME01000095.1:0-5667 GCF_002375605.1 Hyphomonas sp. UBA3601
TCGCGGCCATAGGTGATCCAGAGGTCCTGCGGGTCGACTTCGCGGATCGTGTCGGTCAGTTCGTCCCAGTCGGCATGGTCAGAGATGACGAGCGGCAGCTCAACGCCGCGCTGCTTGGCGCGCTGTTTTACGCTCATCCAGCCGGACGCAAAGCCGATGACGGGATCGGGGAAGCGCTGGGCCCATTTGCCTTCAAAAGCGCCGGGCGGGGCGACAATGATCTCGCCCCGGAACACTTCGCGCGCCGATTTTGACATATCGTCCAGCGTGGCGGGGCGCAGCTCGCCAAGGCTGACGCCCGCGGCCTCATAGACCTCGCAGAGCTTTTCCAGGCTGCCATGAATATAGATCGGCCGGTCATGGCCCGCCATGCGCAGGTGCTTGATGACGCGCTGGGCCTTGCCCAGGGAGTAGGCGCCAATGCAATGGGTGCGGTCCGGATTGTCCGCAACCGAGCGCATCAGGCGGTCAATCTCGTGTTCCGTGGGCGGATGGCGGAAGACGGGCAGGCCGAAGGTCGCCTCGGAAATGAAGACATGCGTGTTCTCGACCGGTTCGAACTGGGGGCAGGTCGGATCCCAGCGGCGTTTGTAATCGCCGGTAAAGACCATGCGCAGGCCCTTGTGCTCGACCACGATCTGTGACGAGCCGAGAATGTGCCCCGCCGGGGAGAGCCAGACGGTGACGCCATTGATCTCGATCGCCTCGCCATATTCGACGGCCTGGGTCTGTTTGGCGAAACTATCGCCATAGCGCGCGGCCATGATGGACAGCGTGTGGGGATGGGCGAGCACTTTGCCATGGCCGCCGCGCGCATGATCGGAATGGCCGTGGCTGATGACGGCCCGGTCCACCGCGCCGCGCACAGGGTCCAGATAGAAATCGCCCGGCGGGCAATAGAGGCCTTTGGGGGTCGGGTGGAGCAGGAGGTCTGGCCGCAGCATGCCTGTAATGTAGGCGGTGTGGCCGAACGGGGAAGGGGCTGGGTGTGGCCTCTTCCGAAATGCCGGCAGCTGGGGTAGGCGACGGGGTCGCAATTCAGACGTCCGGGAGTCCCTCATGCAGATCGGCATCGATTTCGGAACATCGAACACATCGATTGGATATTCCGGGCCACAGGGCATCCGCCTGATCGAGTTGGAGCCGGACGCGACGTCGATTCCGACAGCGGTGTTTTATGGGCTGGCCTCCGGAGAGTATGCCATCGGGGCCGAAGCCGTGGCGGCCTATGAAACGGGCGAGGAAGGCCGGCTGATGCGGTCGATCAAGTCCGTGCTCGGCTCGTCCCTGATTGATGAGACGACCGATGTTGGCCGCCGTCGCTTGCCGTTCCGGGACGTGATCGCGCATTTCCTGCGCCGGGTGATCGCCCGGGCGGAAGCCGAGACAGGCGAGCGGGTGGAGTCAGTCGTGCAGGGGCGACCGGTCTCGTTCAATGACCGGGATGCCGACCTTGACCGACGCGCGCAGGCGATCCTGGAATCCTGTCTGCGTGATGCTGGCGTGGCGCATGTGGAGTTCCTCGATGAGCCGGTGGCGGCGGCACGTTCGGTGAGCTTTCCGAGCGGTCGGGAAAAGCTGGTCTTCGTCGTGGATATCGGCGGCGGTACATCGGATTTCTCGGTCGTGCGCATCGCGCCGGACAATGACGGTTTTGATGTGCTGGGCAGTACCGGCCTTTATGTGGGCGGCAATGATTTCGACCAGAAGCTGAGCTTTTTCGAGCTGTCGCGGCTGCTCGGGCACGGCGAGACGCTGGAGCTGAACGGCTTGCCGGTGCCGTCTGCGCCGTATTCGATCCTGTCGGACTGGAAAAGCCTGAACAAGCTCTATGCCCGGGACGTGCAGAAGCGGATCGGCTGGATGGTGCAGAACAGCCCGAACAGCCAGGCGATCCGGGCCTTCGACCATCTTGTGCGCCACCATGAAGGCCACGCCTATGCGAAGCGGACCGAACAGATCAAGATTGACTTGAGCGACACCGACCAACAGGCTTTCGTCTATGACACTCCCGATTTGCGGCTGGAGCGTGTGGTAGAGCGCCAAGCGTTCGAGGGCCTGATTGACGAAGCCGTGTCACAGATGGATGCGGTGGCAGTGGATTGCCTGGACAAGGCGGGTGTGTCACCGGACCAGATCACCGACATTGTCATGGTGGGCGGGTCGACCTTCATTCCGCTGGTGCAGGCCCGGTTGGCGGGGCGGTTTGGCAATGCTGTGGTCTCTGAGAGTGACCGCTTCGGCGCCGTTGCCAAGGGCCTGGCGGTACATGGGCAGCGCAATCTATGACAGGCGTGTGCAAAAGGTCGGCCTTTCGCCCGGGATGATCAGGCAGCGATAAAGGGCCGGCCCGCTTTTCAGAAACAGGAAGTCGTCATTGACGTGTTCCAGGTCAAACCCTGCATCCAGCAGATCCTGAAGAGGTGCCCTGTCGGACAGGATCGCGGTAGAAGTGACGGACGGAGCGGTCGCAGGCATTTGGGTGCATGCACAAAGCGTCAGCGCAGCAGCGGTCAATGAGGCGAGGACGGAAGCACGTAACTTCATGTTGTTTCCTTCTCCAGACGATTTCGATTTCCCGCTATGATAGCGCGCTGTGCGCTTAAAGGAAGAAGTTTCGAAAAACATATCCAAACTGAGTCGAAAGCTGTCCCGCCACACTTGCGACACGGTCATCTGTGCATAAAGTCAGGCCGATCCAGAGGAGAATCACGCATGCGCGCAATCCGGAAATGTCTCGTATCCCTGTCTGCGCTGGCTGTGCTGGCCACGCCTGCTCTGGCTGAAGAGGGCGGATCGACACAGGCGCTGGATGATGCGCTGGCGGCCGGCTACAAGGCCGGGTTCATCTGCTCGTCCACCTTCAATGCGGGGCAGACGCTGGAGGAAATCCGCCAGAACGAGTTGTCGGGCATTTATCCCGACTACCAGCGCAGCTTCGACAAGCTGCCGGACGCGATGATCGACCCTGTGCGCAAGCTGGTTTCGGTGACCTATTCCAACACGATGCCGCCGCGCATGGCGGCCTGGCGTCCCGGTTTCGGCTGTACCCAGCTGCCGGTGGGCGCAGAAGAGGGCGCACTGAACTTCCTGCCGCGCTTTGCCGCCTGGCCGGACTTCACCGGCGAGGACCGGGGCAGCGCCATCGGCTCAAATGTTAAGGTGCAGTTGCGCATCGAAGAAGCCGAGCGCCTCGAAGCGCCGGTCTCGTTTGCTTTCGACGAGCGTAGCTATGGCAATGGCACACGCACCAGCGCCGTGGTTGTCGTGAAGGACGGACAGGTCGTGGCCGAGCGCTATGCTCGCGGCATTGATCATGAGACGCCGCAGCGGACCTGGTCGGTGGCAAAATCGATTTCTGCGACGATCCTCGGCGCAGCCCGGCGGAACGGGCATATCGATCTTGATTACCCGGCCGTCATCGCCGACTGGAACAATGGCGCGGACCCGCGCCGCGAGATCACGTTGCGCGACCTGCTGCAGATGGCGAGCGGGCTCGACAGTGGTGAAACCGGTTCGCGCACGGACCGGATCTATTTTGGCGGCGGACGAGTGGTCGATCAGGCCGCCTCGAAAGTTATGGAAGCCAAGCCGGGCACGCGGTTCAAGTATTCCAACAATGACACGCTGATCGCGATGCGCTCATTCCGGGAATCTCTGGGCACGGATGATTCCTATCATCGCTTCCCGTATGAAAAACTGCTGCACAAGATCGGCGCGGTTCACACGACGCTGGAAGTGGACTGGAATGGTGACTTCGTCTCGTCCAGCCAGGTCTGGTCTACGGCGCGCGACCTCGCCCGGGTCGGCCAGCTCTACCTGCAGGACGGTGTGTGGGGCAATGAGCGCTTGTTGCCTGAAGGCTGGGCACAATTCGTTTCGGCCCCCGGACCAGCACAGCCAACCAGCGGACCCGGCTATGGTGCGCAATTCTGGCTGATGAATAATGCCGAGGGTATTCCGGCGGGCACCTATTACATGGCGGGCAATCGCGGCCAGTATGTCGTGATCGTGCCAAGCATGAACGCCGTCATTGTGCGGCGCGGCTTTGATGTGATTGGCGGGGCGCGGTTTGATATCAACGCGTTCACGCGCGACGTGCTGCTCAGCCTGCAGGCGGCAGAGGACGCCCGCGCTGAAGAAGCGGCCCAGCGCGAGCAGATCGAGTTGGAAATCCAGGCCACAATCGATGCGCGCCGGGCCCGCTCTGATCGCGCGAAGGATGCCATCCGCGCAGAAATCCTCGAAAAGTACGGCCTCGAGGAATAGCGCCTATCTGGAGCCGGTCCCGGAATTCGGGATCGGCGTCAGGTTCGAGATGAGCTGCCGGTCGGACTGGCTGAAGCTTTTCATCATGGCAGAGCCTTCGACGGTCACATCAAGACTGGCCACATGGGTGCGACCATCCGGGGCGCGGTCGCACGCGACTTTCATTTCGAACTGTTTGATCTTCGCGACAGGCATTGGCTTGAACGGCTTTTCCGCCACCATTTCATAATTGAGGATGCCGGGGGCAGTTTTGTCCACGACGACTTTTCCGATGAGGTGCTTGTAGACCTTGTCCATGTCGTCTGGCTCTGCGCTGGGCTTTGGCCGAAAGCTGTAGGTGGCGGTGGTGTCCGTTTCACTGACAAGTTTTGCATCGGCGGCGGGAATGTTCTCGGCAAAATCCTGACACCAGATTTCGCCGTCCGTATTGGCTTTCATGTTTTCGACCCGCTTGGCGAAGTCTTCGCTCCAGTCTTCAGGCTCAGGTGAGATCACGCTGAGGCGCTTGCCTTCCGGCTGGCTTGGATCGACCCGCATGAGCGCGTCCACCTCGTCACTGGAAAGCGTCAGATCAAACGCATAAAGCGGGCCGTCGGCAGAGGCGGAGAGGGCTTGTTCCAGGGGTGATTGGGCAAGGGCAGAGGCCGCAAGCGCGATCAGGCTGGCGGAGACGGCAAAGGAGCGGAACATGGCGGGCCTCATGATAGTTGTCTGAAAAAGAGGTTTGGCCTGAGGCAAGCTGAACGCATAGTGAAAGCAAGCCGATTACTGCAATTCTTGCGAGATTTTAATTTCAATCATGGCTGATTCCGCCGTTTCCCCATTCCTGCTGCCGGAGCCATTCGAAGCCTGGTTTGCCGGGCGTGGCTGGAAGGCGCGGCCGCACCAATTGGCGCTTGCCGAGAAGTCGCTGAAGGGCGAAAGCGCGCTTCTGATCGCGCCGACCGGCGGCGGCAAGACGCTGGCGGGCTTTCTGGGCAGCCTGATTGAACTGAGTGAGCGCAAGCGGGCGGCAAACTCTGACCGGCCTGCTTTGCACACGCTCTACATCTCTCCGCTGAAGGCGCTGGCAGCAGATGTGCAGCGCAACCTGATGGGGCCGGTCGAGGACATGGGGCTGGGCATCAGGATCGAAAGCCGGACGGGGGATACGCCTTCCCATGTGCGTCAGCGCCAGAGACGGACGCCGCCGGACATATTGCTGACCACGCCGGAACAGCTCGCGCTTTTTCTTGCCTCCGATCATGCCAAGGAATTCTTTGCCGACCTCAAATGCGTGATTGTGGACGAGATCCATGCGATGGCGGCCTCGAAGCGCGGCGACCTTTTGGCGCTCGGCCTTGCGACGCTGGCAAGCTGGGCTCCAGCCTGCCGCTTCATTGGCTTGTCTGCGACGGT
>NZ_DFME01000095.1:5825-6814 GCF_002375605.1 Hyphomonas sp. UBA3601
GGGAGCCGCAATCTCTGGCCGACTGGCTGGATGTACGCTCCGGCGCGGGGGAGGTACGTGTCCTGACCGCCGAGGGAGGTGTCTCGGCGGATGTGGATATCCTGATCTCGAAACAGCGAATTCCGTGGTCGGGGCATTCCGGGCGATTTGCCGTGCCGGAAGTGTATGAGGCCATCAAGAAAGCGACGATGACGCTCGTCTTCGTCAATACGCGCAGCCAGGCCGAGCTGATGTTTCAGGAGCTGTGGCACGCCAATGAGGACGGGCTGCCGATTGCGTTGCATCATGGCTCACTCGCGCGGGAACAGCGCACCAAGGTCGAGGCGGCGATGGCGGCTGGCGCCCTGAAGGCGGTGGTCTGTACGTCCACGCTCGATCTCGGCATCGACTGGGGCGAGGTGGACCTCGTGATCCAGATGGGCGCGCCGAAAGGGGCCGCGCGCCTGATCCAGCGCATCGGCCGGGCCAATCATCGGATGGATGAAGCCAGCCGGGCCGTCCTTGTGCCAACGAACCGGTTCGAAGTGCTGGAGTGCCGTGCGGCAGAGGCAGCGGTCGAGGCCGGCGAGATTGACGGGGAAGGGGTCCGCGAGGGCTCGCTGGATGTGCTGGCGCAGCATGTCATGGGCCGGGCGTGTGGCGACGGATTCCGTCTGGAGGAACTCTATGAGGATATTATCCGAGCCGCACCCTATGCGTGGCTCGACTGGGAAACCTATGAGCGGATCGTCGATTTCGTGGCGAGCGGGGGCTATGCGCTGAAGACCTATGACCGGTTCCACCGTATTGTACGTCGCCCGGACGGGGTGTGGGTGGCGCGCACGGCCCGCGACGCGCAGGCCCACCGGATGAATGTCGGCGCAATTGTGGAATCGCCCATGCTGGCCGTGCGGCTGGCGCAATTCATCGGCAAGGAAAAGCCGGGCGAAAAGCGCAGCGTGCGGGCCGGACTCAAGCTGGGCGAGATGGAGGAGTATTTCCTCTCCACC
>NZ_DFME01000010.1:0-3676 GCF_002375605.1 Hyphomonas sp. UBA3601
CGAACTTCATAGCCAAGCACTCGCGGGCTCTCATGATGGCAGGCGAAAAGCCCCCAGAGCTTGCCCCGCTTCAGGATGGAAATGGAGAGCGATGCCTGAACGCCCATATTTGCCAGATATTCCAGATGAATGGGCGAGACGGACCGCAAACCACTCATAGACAAGTCGAGCGGCACACCCTCAGGATTGATGGCAGGAATGATCTCCGCGCCCGAATCCGATACATCCGCGATGATACGCAGAAGGTTACGTTTGTAGAGTGCTCGCGCTTGCTTTGGAATGTCAGACGCCGGATAATGTAATCCCTTGAAACTATCCATTCCCGGCTTGACGGATTCAGATACGACAACGCCGGAATCATCCTCTGCAAAGCGGTAAACCATGATCCGATCAAACCCAATCAGGTTGCGCAACTGGCGCGCCGCCTCATCGCACAATTGTTGTGAAGAATCGGCGCGAGATATACGCTCCACCATGGGACGAACATAGTTCACATAGTTGGTATCGCGTGCATCGTCCCGAGGCTCGAACTCCATCACGATTGAGCGCCCCGACAGGTGCATGGAGAGGTCGAACAAGCGCTCATCCCCGGTCAATGCCACACCGAATACGCGCTCAACAGCATCCGGCGACGCCAGCATCGGCATGCGGGATCGAATCAACAGCAAGGCCTGTTCCGAGAAACAGTCTCTCAGGGGCTTGCCTATCAGCTCTTCCGCTGCGGCTCCGATGAACTCTTTGACGTTTACCGAGGCATGATTCACGATCCAGTCTGACGACATGGAGATCAGGCCACCAAAGGACTGTACACGCCCGATGACGTGAATGGGTTCACGGTCGCAATTCGTCAGGTCAACATCGCTCGCGGGCCCGTCAGTTTCGGGGCTGTGGCGGATCATAGGCAAACTTTCTGGTCACGTCCTGGCAAGCCGCCTCAAAAATCGAGAAACAGCCCTTCGCAGATTCTACTATATCAATAAATTCCGATTGGCTAATTTGCGCGTTTGAAACCTGGACAAGAAAATCTGTCCAGCAAGAACGGTCTGTCATCTGGCTCAAAAAGCGACCTGCAAGCCGGACATTCGAATCATCGGCCTGCTGCCATCGTTTGTGCAGAACCGTACCACCGAGGCGGCTACCCGCGATAACATAAATCATTCCAACTGGATGCGCCGCTTCCATACTGGGCTCTGCCTGCCAGGTCGGTATTCCGGCGCCGAGCGAGGCAAGATCAGCCTCTATTTCTTCAAGGGGCAAGTATGGCAATGTGAACCTGCCATGCGGCCGCAAATGACGCTCAACCGTCGTATAGGCGAGATGATTGATCGCGAGAAAGGCGGCAAGCCCTTCCGGCCGAGTGAGGTCATGGCGGCTGATCAATTCGTCCACGCGCGCATGATGGTCTGCGGTTTTTAGGCGCAAATCCTGCCTGACCGTGTCCAAAATTTTCATCAATGAAATCTCTCTGTGCGTCCGCGCAGCGCTCAGGTCGGAACAGAATCGCTCAAACGGCCGCCAATGCGGATAGCTTCAATTCTTGTGGCAAGTCCTGTGGCGTCATCGGTTTCTATATAGGTTCCGCACAAGGTCCCCTCCCCCAAAGCGGGCTGGTAACGCTCTCCAGGCAATTGTGTCTGGAAGCGATACAGGGAAATCTGCTTCTGCATGCCGATGACGCTGTCATAGTCACCGCACATTCCGGCATCCGTCTGATAAGCCGTGCCGCCCTCAAGGATCATCGTGTCGGCTGTGGGGACATGGGTGTGACTTCCAACCACGAGACTTGCCCGCCCATCGCAGTGATGGCCCATAGCCATTTTCTCACTGGTCGCTTCACAATGCATGTCCACAATGATGGCATCCGCCACAGCGCCAAGCGGCATGGAATCCAATGCCGCATCCACGGCCGCAAAGGGACACGGCAGCGTCTGGCGCATGAACACATTCCCCTGCACCTGGACGACCCCGACACGACGCCCATCCGGCAAGCTGAACAGATTGGCTCCCTTGCCAGGTGCGCCGGCAGCCGATGGGTAATTTATGGGGCGCAACAAACGGGGTTCGCGTTCGATATAGGTCAAAGCCTCGCGTTGATCCCAGGCATGATCACCGAGAGTCAGGCAATCAGCACCTGCGGCAAAGAATTCCTCCGCAATGACGCTTGTCAGGCCGAAGCCTCCCGCCGCATTTTCAGCGTTTACTACAGCAAAATCCAGACGCATGCGCGCCTTCAGGCCCGGCAAATGGTCCAGGACAGCCTGTCGGCCAGGCTTTCCGACCACATCTCCAAAAAAGGCAATTTTCATGGCGAAAAGTCTATGCCCCGGCCTGAGAACAAAGAAAAGCGCGCGCGCCCAGTCGGCACGCGCGCGCTTGGAACGGATTCCAGTAGACTCTATTCGTTGCTAGCCGAGAAGCCGAGCGACGACTTGGTCAGCGTAGACGGGTCTTCCATCTCTGCAAATGTCGACATCTTGATCGGTGTCGCAGGGTTCAACGAAATGGTTAGCGTCTTCGGATCCGTGATGAAGCTCGACAGGGCCGTAGATGCCTCAGTTGCCAGTTCCATGTCGATCCCCGAACCTGACGCCATCATCGGTGCCATGGCCAGCAGACCAGCCGTTTGATTGCGCAGCTGCTGCGGGTCTTCACCGCTCTGCGCTGCGTAGGCATTGAACGCACGGTCCACAATGCCATCATCATCCAAGGACAGGTCGATGGAGTGGAGCGTAAGCTTCTCCATGACTTCTCCCAGCATTGCCGCCGGATCTGCAGAGTCCATATCCTGCTCAGCCTGAGCCGCCGCCATCGCGCTGGCACCTTCATACTTCGCGCCGAAATTCAAGCGGAAGCCATCTTTCAGCTCCCAGTAATTCTTGCCTTTTTCCAGCGTCACCACGTCTGCATCAGGATCGTAAGCCTGTTCACTGGCCATGGTCAGCTCAAGCTTTTCGTACCCGAGCGTCGCAAGCTGGGTACCCAACTGCTGGCCAAGCTCACCGTCACCAGCGTTCAGAACCATTTTGACGGGCTCAGTGATCACTTTTACGGCACGGCCCTGCTTGTCATGGCTGACATTGGAGACGAGCGAAGGCATGTCGAAATTGACGCCTGAAACATCGAAGTTCAGATCTTTCAGATTGATCGACTTGTAACCGGGATTGGCCGGATCTTTCGGGTTCATGCCGGCCATGAAACCAGACTCAAAGCTGTCTTCCAGAGAGTCGCCCTCAGCTGGCGCAAACACCGACCAGTCAAACCCGCGGATATCCACATTGCTGATATTGGCCTTGACGGTCATGTCGTCTTCAGGATCGAACATGTCGAACTTCAGGCCCTTCAGCATCATCTGAGCAGCCTTCTGATTCTTCATCCCAGAGACCGAAACCGTGTCCACGAGGAAGGTGCCACTTTCGCCATCGTCTTCATCGATCTGCATGTTCATGTCGTTCATGGTCCACAGATCGAAAGAGAGCGCCTCCCCTGTCGGCATGTCAGCAGGTTCTGCATCCGCAAACACGCTCGCGACCCATGCTGCCAGTGCAGGTGAAGGGTTGACCAGTTCGACGGAGCCAATGGACGCGCTGCCATCTTCTGCTTCTTCGGGATCAGTCGGAACCAGCGAAATGTCGGACATGACCATGCGCGAGAAGCTCGCTTTGCCGTCAATCATGGC
>NZ_DFME01000010.1:3930-22221 GCF_002375605.1 Hyphomonas sp. UBA3601
TCGGACCCGTCATCGTCGCCTGCCAGAAGCGTCACGTCAGTGAATACGGCCTTGTCCCCGTTCAGCGTGCTGCTGCCGAAGGATATGCGGCTGTCGTCGGCTTCATCCAAAGCAAAAGCCGCAAGCGCCTGTGGCGCGGTTGCCGGATCACCTTTGCGGGCCTTGACGTCCTTTGCGGCATCTGTGGCGTATTCTGAGCCAGCGCCATCAACCGGCTTGTCTTTGTCTCCGCAAGCCGTAAGCATGGCGATGGCGGCAACGCCTGTGAGCAGATATTTCATGTTTGGTCCCTTTAATGATTGATGCCAGCGTTTCATTTGCGCCCGTCACCTAGAGTGAGATTATTAACATGGCATACAACAATGGCCAGACCGTGACATTCAATGGCCCCGACGGGGACGAAATTCGTGTTCGCCTTGAAGTGAATTCGAAGGCACGCCGGTTGATTTTGAGATTGGATGAACGCCGCCGGGAAGCGGTCGCGATTGCGCCATCGCGGCGGCAGATCAAGGACGCCGCCGCATTCGCAGCCGAGCGAATCGACTGGATTTCAACGCGCCTCCAACACCTTCCAGAAGTTGTTCGCTTTGATGAAAACAATCTGATTTCGTATCGGGGTGCTCCCTGCCGCCTGACTGCAGAAGGCTCGGGCCGCGTAGCCCGCATGATAACCGGTCAGCCGAACACACTTTGCGCGCCAGGTGACCCGGAAACACTACATTTGCGAGTCACCCGCTACCTGAAGAAACAGGCGCGTGCAGATATCACCCGCTCAGTAAACCGTCATGCCGCCACGTTGGGCGTCTCGTACAATAGCATTTCGGTGAAGGATACCCGCTCGCGTTGGGGCTCGTGCACGGCCGATGGTAAATTGTCGTTCTCATGGCGCCTGATCATGGCGCCCTCTGAAGTGCTTGACTACGTGGCGGCCCATGAATGCGCACATTTACTGGAAATGAACCACTCCCCGCGGTTCTGGGCGCATGTTGCAACCTGCTGCAGCGACTGGAAGCGGCAACGCTCATGGCTGCGTGAGCATGGCGCAGGCTTGCAGGCAGCCGGCGAATAGTGCGGCCTAGCTGGCAGCGACCTCTTCAGGTTCAGTCGCGACTTCGACATCGCGGGCCGGACCAAAGCTGATCAACGTGACCCCGTCGCCGCCCTTGGCCTCCCGATTCGGCCCGAGGAAGATCAGCGTGCCATCTGCGCGAATTTCAGCGATCAGGTCCACTTTCGGTCGATCCTTGCGATAATCTTCAAGGTCGTATTCATCCGTCAACTTCGTCTTGCCAAAGGTCCAACCGCGATAATGGTCGCGGATCAGGCTGTCATAGCCCCTGCCCCGACGAATCAGTGTTCGCCCGCGGGTGCCCATGCCAATGGCCCGGGGATCTTCTTCCTCGGTATCCTGTGCCGACAATTGATAGACCCTGTGGCGGCCGAGTTCAGGGGCAAAATGTCCGGAAACGAGCGCGTTGTACGGCTCATTGGCAGACAAGCCAACGACCTGGTCAAAGGCGGCGTGATCCAGCCGAACCTCCGCTTCCTCTGACAGGACTTCGCCGAAGAAGGTGTTGAGCCCGGCCTCGCGTGCAGGTCGCAAGCGCCTCCAGTTATTGTCTGCAAGGATCGGTTCGATACCGACATCCTTCAGCACTTTCGCCAGATCGATACTCCATGGGTTCACACCTACCAGCAAGACGCCGGGTCGCTCCTTGCGGGCGAGTCCCAATCGCCGGGCCATTGGCCCGATCGTAAAGCCGTGGAGGACCACGGTCACGAACACCATGGCAAAGGCGAGCGGGGTAATCTGTTCTGCACCTGAGAAATAGAACCGGGAATCTCCGCGCCGCCCGAGATCCTCCAGCAGGGTTGCAAAAAGGCTGGAAACGGCAACCGCCACGATCCCGCGGGGCGCAATCCAGCCAAGCAGGATTGCTTCATTGCGTTTCAACGTCCCGAATGTGGCGATCCACACTGAAAGCGGCCGCACGATGAACAGCATCGCCAACAGGAAGGCGAGCGTATTCCAAGTCAGTGCGCGGCGAATGACATCTGGCGTAAGGTTGGCCGTCAGGATGACAAACACGCCTGAAACGAGCAAGACGGCGATATCCTCCTTGAATTTTCGGAGCTCTGCGAGCCCGGCAAGGCGCGAATTGGCCAGCGTCATGCCATAGGCCGTGACGGCAACGAGGCCGATTTCCTTTTCGATCATTTCTGCCAGCGCATAACAGAGAATGATGGACGCGAAGATGATCGGCGCCTTGAGGTATTCCGGAGTCCACCCCTGACGGAAGGCGCGCACGATGGCCCACCCGAAGGCGAAGCCCAGCCCGACACCCAGTGCAGCGGCCACGATGATCATGGCGCCCTTACCCAGGATCGACTCCCCCGTGGCGGCCACGCGAATGATTTCGAAAGCAGCCACCGCAAACAGCGCGCCAACCGGATCGTTGACGATGCCTTCCCACTTCAGGAACTGGCCGGTTCGCCCGCCGAGTTTGGACTGACGCAACAATGGCATGATCACGGTGGGCCCGGTAACCACCAGTACGCCCGCAAACACAACAGAACTGCCCCAATCGAGACCGGCGGCATAATGGGCTGCGAAAGTGCCCAGCGCCCAAGCCAGCGGGCCACCAAGGAATACCATGCGCCGAACAGCTGCACCGGCATCACGAAGGTTCTCGAATTTCAGGACGAGCCCGCCCTCGAACAGGATCACGGCAACGGCCAGCGACACGATGGGACGCAACAATTCGCTGCTGCCACTGTTGAACACCTTCTCAGGATTGAGCAGAGGCTCGCCGAAAACCACAGTCCACAGTGGACCGACCGCCAAACCTGCCAACGCCATCAGCACAATGGCGGGTGCCTGTATACGCCAAGCGACCCATTGCGCACCAATTCCCAGCGCCCCGATCAGGGCGCAGGCGAAGATCAGCTCGCTGGATCCGGCGGATGCCAGTGCAAAGTTGAATTGGTCCATAAAAGCCCCGTTTCGTGGTGCATTCTGCCCGTCGGGCGATCAGAAAACTAGGCTTGAGCCGCGTTTATGTCATCAGCAAAGTCAAATCCGATCTCGCGGGTACCATAGTCGCCTTCCTTGTAGCGTTCGATATGGTCGGAGAACCAGAGCAGGATATGCTGGTAAAGATGTTCATAGAATGGTTCAGGATCAGCGTCTTTCAGCGGCAGGCTGAATTCGTATACTGAACCGTCCTCAATCTGAATTTTGAATTTGTCGCCGATCTTGCGGCACTGCATCACCAGCCTCAGCCAGTCCGTATCGCGCGTGACGCGCACAGCAAGGCCGAACGATATTGGCCCCAGGAGCCGGAAGCCTCGCGGCGGGATCGAAAAGGCTGCATCCCCATGTGCCTTTGGTTTGTAGGCCCCGGCCGGCGGGACGAGGTGGACACAAACGCCATCGGTTGAGCCAAGGAATTCGCAAAACCCGCTGCGGATTTCTTCCGCCAGTGTGCGGATTCGGTCGTAATTCTCGGCAGCGAGGGCCTGATAGGCCTCTACAGTCTCGATCAGATTATCAAAACGTGACACAGCCTGACGGCCCCCTTCATTACCAAAGCCAACATAAATTAGGGTGCCGCAGGGCGACCTTCAAATTTTAAAGTCGCCACCATCGGACAATGATCAGATGCTTTGGGCGTAATCCAGCCGACGCCGGGAAAGCGAGCCCCATCATATCTCGCGGCTCTATATGGCGATCCGGCCCGCACAATCTCAACTCTGGCAGCAGGATTCAAGGCGGCGAGCTTGGGTGACAGGAAGATGTGATCCAGCGCGCCATAGGTGTCGTCGCCGCTATAATGGTGAGTCCATCGGTCATATGGGTCTGCAATGGCGCGGCTGGCCAGATCGATGGCGAACCCGTCGCCTACCAGCGCCCCCAGACCATGCGGCCGTGCCGGGCGGCCATCTACTTCCCAATAATCATTGAAATCACCCAGAATAACCCATTCCGCTTTCGCCGGGTCATCAAATCGCTGGCTTACAATCCGGCGCACAGCCTGAGCTTCAGCTTCACGCATGGCAACCGTCCTCTTGCGTCCACCATGCATGGATTTGAAGTGGCAGACAAAAAGCGTCAAAAGGCGTCCGTCTTTTTCCACATCCACTTCCAGACAATCCCGGCGAAAGACGTAGTCATTGATGGAAGCCCCTTTGGGGGGGTGAATGCCCAACCGTCCGAAGGTCGCCCGCGCATGGCTGCGCTGGAATGCAACCGTAAGCGACGACAACAGACCCACATCGATTCCGCGGCTGTCATTCCCCTCGTGCAGCACACGTTCGCCAAACGGCTTTCCGGCCCAGCGCCCGACATAGCGATTGTCAAAAGCGGTCAAGGTGACGAGGTTTTCGACCTCCTGCAGTGCGCACACTTCGGCCTTGGTCGCGACCAGAGCCTGCGCGGTCAGGGTGCGGTCATCCTCCGACAGGACATCGAAAACCGCATCCACCTGCTCGGCAACCAGGGCGTCGTCGACATCGGTCAGCTTGCGACGCGCATTGGCGAGACCTGAGCGCGCGAAATCGCAGCGCATCATCAGGTTTTCGCAATTGAACGTGGCCAAACGAATATCAGGCATTCATCGGTGATGCGGCCTCATGCCTGCGGGGTCAACGCAGAATGGCGGCTGTCTCAGGCGACGGCGCGTTCAGCAAAACGGGCGCTCGTCTGGGCCCGCTCAACCGATTCCGCATCGGGGCGCTGATCTACGGGAATGGCCGTGCGGCCAAGTTCTACGGCAATGCCTGGCTGAACCCCGCCGCCAAATGCAGACAACACCGTGCGGATCACATCGAGAGGCTGGGCCTCATCTTCGACAATCTGTCCGAAGCGAGCGGCGACAGGCCCAACTACGCCATAAGCCAAGAATACACCGAGAAAGGTGCCCAGCAGGGCTGACCCGATCATCATTCCAAGCACTGCAGGCGACTGATCAATCGACCCCATCGTCTTGATGATGCCCAGCACAGCCGCCACGATACCGAGCGCTGGCAAGGCATCGGCTACAGTATTGAGTGCACTCACTGCTTTCATGCGCTGGTCGACATGCAGGGCCACAGACTGCTCCATATGCGCCTCAGCCCGTGCAGGGTCTGACAGGTCGAGCGCCATCAGGCGAAAGGAATCGCAGATCATGTCACGCGCAGCAGGATCGGAAAGCACCGCAGGGGACAAAGCAAACAAGGGCGACGCATCCGGGTCTTCGATATCCGATTCAATCGCGACAAACCCGCCTTGGCGTACCTTGCGCATCAAGTTGGACAGCAGAACCAGCAATTCGCGGTGTTGGGCACGCTGCCAACGGCTGCCCTGAAACGAGCGAACGAACCCACCCAAAGCCTCCTTGGCAACTTTCGGCGAATTACCGATCAGAATGGTGCCGAGCGCAGCGCCACCAATCAGGGCCAGTTCGAACGGCAGCGCCTGCATGGCGCCGTGTCCGCCCGTGAGGACGAGGCCGCCCATCACGAGGACGACCACAAGAACAAGACCAATCAATTGGGGCAAGACGCGCGGGCTCCGGCATTAACTCAGCCTGCACCATGACACATTCGTCTTAAGCCAAGCTTACAGCGCACACCCTGCCCTGCCTGCAGCGCTTAACTGGCTCGCAATCCTGCGCCGCCCATCACGGGGTCATGCTCTGCCACAAGGTGGCCAGGAGTAATCTCGACCAGTTTTGGTTGGTACTGTTCCGCGTCCCCATCATCAATGAGTTTGGACTTCATGAAGCGGAGCGATGCACGGCTGTCGAGCGGACTTGGAAGATCGCCCGTCAGGCGCAAGCGTTCCCGCGTGCGCTCCCCGGTCGGATCAGCGTTTGGCACAGCCGCAATCAGCGCTTTCGTATAGGGGTGGCGCGCTTCGGTGTAGATGGCATTGCGACCGGCAAGTTCCACTACGCGGCCAAGATACAACACCATTACCCGGTGGCTGATCTGCCGCACGACGGCGAGATCGTGGCTGATGAAGATCATGGCGAGGCCGAACTCTTTCTGCAGCTCGATCAGCAAATCCACGACTTGCGCCTGGACAGACACATCAAGCGCCGAAACCGCTTCATCACAGATCACCAGTTTCGGCTGAAGGATCATGGCACGGGCAATGCCAACCCGCTGGTTCTGGCCCCCAGACAATTCATGCGGGTACCGGTTGATCAGATTTGGGTCGAGCCCGACCCGCGGCAGGATTTCGCGTACTTTCGCTTCCCGATCCGCGCGCGACAGGCGCGGTTGGTGAACTTGCAACGGTTCGGCAATGGAAGCGCCGATGGTCATGCGGGGGTCAAGGCTGGCGAGCGGGTCCTGGAACACGATCTGGAGATCGTCGCGCAGGCCGTTCATTTCCTTGCGGCTCGCCTTGGATATGTCGCGCCCCAGCCAGGCAACCGTGCCATCGGTTGGAGGGATGAGGTTCAACACGCCGCGCGCGAGCGTGGACTTGCCACACCCGGATTCTCCGACAACTCCCAACGTCTCGCCCGGTTTCAAATCGAACGAAACACCATCCACCGCTTTCAACGGCTTCGTCTTGCCAAACAGACCGCCCTTCACCGCAATCGGGAAATGGATTTTCATGTCCTCTACCTTGAGAACCGGCTCAGTTTCAGGCGCCGGCGGCGCTGACAGGACGGGTCGACCGGGGCGATCTGGTTCGTCGATGCGCGGCACAGCATTGAGCAGCATCTTCGTATAGTCTGCCTGAGGCTTGTAGAAAATGTCGTCGACGCTCCCCTGCTCGACGATCTCGCCATGACGCATGACGATGACGCGGTCGCACATGCGGGCGACCACACCCATATTGTGAGTGATCAGCGCGATGCCGGTACCCGTCTCGCGTTTCAGCTCGTCCATCAGTTCCAGCACCTGCGCCTGCACGGTCACATCCAGCGCTGTGGTGGGCTCATCCGCGAGCAACAGTTCAGGATTGCAAAGCATGGCGATGGCAATCATGACGCGCTGGCGCATGCCACCTGAAAGCTCATGCGGAAACTGGTTCATGCGCCGGGCTGCTTCCGGAATGCGCACATTCTCCAGCCAGTCGACGCATATGCGATCCGCTTCTTCGCCCTTGAGGCCCTTATGGAGCGCCAACACTTCGCGCATCTGCGCGCCGACTGTCATGTGCGGCGTCAAACTGGTCAGCGGGTCCTGAAAAATCATCGACATCCGCGCGCCACGGATATTGCGAAGTGTTGCGTCCGAAGCCTCCAGCATATTGGTGCCATCGAAATCAATCCGGCCGGTTGCAGTGCCATTGCCCGCCAACAGACCCAGAGCCGAGAGCGCAGACTGGCTCTTCCCGGAGCCGCTTTCGCCGACAATGCCGAGGCATTCGCCCTTGGCGACGTCGAAACTTATACCTTTGACAGCCTCAACCACACCGTCAGGTGTGTCGAAGGAAACACGAAGATCTTTGACAGAAAGAATAGCCATGCTGGCATTCTGTATACGCGCGGGCGGGGCGTGCAACGACCGCTCTGCAGAAAGCGGAAAAAAGGCCGCGCTGTCGGGAAATAGCACGGCCCAGGAGAGAGTGAGAACAGGGCGCAATGGGTCAAAGCCCTGCCCTCATGATATGGCGCTCAGAATTTATACCCGAGCCCCAGTCCCACCACGAGTGGATTGATGTCCACGTCAGCATCCACTGTTGCGCCCAGCGCCGTGGTGAAATCCACAGTCACATCCGGATTTATCCAGATCTTCTTGATGTCTGCGTTGACAGCCCAGCCACCTGGCTCGCCATCAAGATCGTAATCTACGCCCGCCTGAAGCGCGAGACCGACACTGGTGTCGTAATCTATGCCGTCTGCGACAGGGCCTTCATCCTCGTTGAAGAAGAAGGTCGCATTGACGCCTGCGCCGACATAGGGCTTCCACTGGCTGTCATTCACGAAGTGGTATTGCACCGTCAGAGTGGGTGGCAGCAGCGTGACATCGCCCAGATCGATCGTTGCATTATCGAGTGCGCCTGGAACGGTCACGCCCGTGGCTTTCACATCATGTGGCGTCACGCCAAGGATCAGCTCGGCAGCGATATTCTTCGTGAAGAAGTAAGTAATGTCCAATTCGGGCACGTACTGGTCTGAAATGTCCACATCCCCTGCAAGGCGCGACCCTGCGACGGAGAGATCGCCGGACTCATCCGGCAGGACCCCGATGACGCGTCCGCGGACCATCCAGGGATTCTCGTCTGCCAAGGCAGCAGGTGCTGTCCCGACCCAAGTTGCCCCGGCAACCAGAGTAGCAAGGAGAAGCTGTTTCATGTCGTTTAACTCCTGTTTTGGCGCACCAATTCGCGCCGGATGCCAAACGCCTACTCCGATGATTTGATGAGGATAATTGCCCGTTTTGACGCGCGGGCGCGTGTCGCGCGTCATGGCATCGCGACTAGGTATTCTTCCCAATTGCGCCGGTGAGCACTTCCTGAGATCTTGGTTCGGTGCGCTTCCGTCCGAGCTATATCCATCCGCCTGCTGCGGCGTACCATCCCGGTTCTCCCACGGTCAGGCTTGAACTGTGCGCTTCCGCTGGGGCACATGGAGGGTGAGGAAACCATCCCAATGAGGACCACACCATGCCCGTCATAAATTATCTCACCACTTGCATCTTTGATTCAGGTGCCTTGAAGCAGCTCGCCGGTACGGCGAAGAAGCTCGGCATGACCCGGCCTTTCATTGTGACGGACCCCGGCATCAAGGCCGCCGGCATTCTGGCGAAGGTCGAAGATGCGTTGGGCGTTGCAGCGGCAGGCGTGTTCGCGGAGACCGTGCCGAACCCGACCGAGAAGCAGACCAAGGAAGCGGCAGCCGCCTACAAGGCATGCGGCGCCGACGGCCTGATCGCACTCGGCGGCGGCTCGTCCATGGACCATGCCAAGGGAATCGGCCTGCTGGTCAGTCATGATGAACCGCTCGAAAATTATGCCGCCATCACCGGCGGTGCCAAGAAGATCGGCAAGATCCCGCCGCTGATCGCTATCCCGACCACATCCGGTACGGGTTCAGAAGTCTCAGTCGGCCTGGTCCTTGTACTGGAGAATGGCCGCAAGGAGACCATCGTCTCTCCAAACCTGATCCCTGCCACAGCCATTTGCGATCCGGACCTGACTCTTGGCCTTCCTGCCGGACTGACGGCCGCCACTGGGATGGACGCCGTCACACACTGCATTGAATCAGTCCTGTCCCCAACCGTGAATCCGCCTGCCGAAGGCATTGCGTATGAGGGCGTGTTCCGCGCCGTCGGCAATGGCTGGCTGAAGAAGGCGGTCAAGGATGGCTCGGACGCGGACGCCCGCTGGCACATGATGATGGCAAGTTATGAAGGCGCTCTGGCATTCGTGAAAGGCCTTGGCGGGGTCCACGCCCTGTCACACGCGGCGGGCCGTCTGCATGACAAGCGACTGCACCACGGCACGCTGAACGCGATCTTCCTGCCGCATATCCTACGCTTCCATGAGGGTTCAGCCGATGAGAAATATGTGCGTCTTCGTCAGGCCATGGGTCTGAAACCCGGCGCGGATCTTGGCGACGCAATTGCAGAGCTGAATGCCGATATCGGCATCCCAGCCACCCTGTCCGCCATCGGATTGTCGGCAGACGACGCCCCCGGCGTGGTTGAGTATGCACTTAAAGACCTCGCCCATTTCGGCAATCCAAAGCCTATGAGCGCGGATGATTATGCAAAGGTCTACGAGGCCGCCCTTTAAGGATACGTGGAAGGGGGCCGTCATCGACGGCCCCCTCGTCCCCCCACTCAGCCAACTGGAATGAAATTACCGTGGAATCCCTGCGGAATGCGTTGCGGAATGTGCACGGTTGCAACCGCCGGAGCGGTGAAATTTGCGGCATCGAGAATGACCAATTCGGATAGGCCCGCGTTCGTGTCGACCACATAGCCCATCAGCCAGCCCTCATCCTCTGAGGCCGTTTCGCTGGCAGGAATGAAAATGAATTCGCCCGGCACCCGTCCTGATCCAAAATCGCGAACTTCGCAGCTGCCATTGGTCAGGTCATGCTTGAAGATGCGTGTTTCGGTGAGGAAGCCGTCTGCCGCGACAGCCGTTGTGTAAACATAGCGATAGGGTTTTCCGGTCAGCCGCTCATCATAGCGCGGAAACTCATGAGCGCGGTCATCTATCACACGCCGTGACACGGTTCGCGTCGCCGGATCAATCTTCAGGGATTCAAATTTCGGGACGCCGTCCGGGCCAGTATTGTCAGGGGCAAACATGTGATCATAAACACATGCGTCCATCACGACTTTTCCGTCCTCGGTTTCATAGGCATTCGCAGGATGGAAGATGTAACAGGGATCGACATCACACCAGATGATATCATCCGCACTCCCCTCTCGCGGTAACAGACCAATACGCGCCTTGTGGTTCTCATTCCACCGATACGGAAAGCTCATGCCACTGATGATGGCACTCATGGAGAACGTCACCGGAAGGTCCATCACGATCACGTATTTCGGGGTGATCATGCAGTCATGAACCATTGGGCCGTGCTCGACAGGGATTGGCTCATCCCGGCGCACGCGGCCATCAGCGCCCAGCACCTTGTGCCAAAGCAGATTGGTTTGCTGCGACTCGTAGCAGATGGCGTGCATCTCGCCTGTGTCGGGGTCGTAATGCGGATGCGCGGAAAAAGATTGACCCAACGTCCCGTCAAAATCCGAATGCGCACGCGTCTCCAGGTCCTCGGACACTTCGACGGGATACCCACCCGCTTCAACAATCGCCCAGATCTTTCCTGCGTGACCAACAATGTTCGTGTTCGCCACATCAATTCTGGGGTGACGCGGACCGGGCGCACGCGGCTCGCCAAGGGCATCACTCACACTGTTGGACCTCACCCAGCGATTGCGGTACCAAAGCGCCTTGCCATCCTGCAGGCGGACACCGTGCAACATGCCATCCCCTACAAACCAATGATGTGCAGCTGGATTGACCGGTGAAACGGGGTTCGGGCCATTGCGGACGTAAAGGCCATTCAGACCAGCGGGAATAGCCCCCGTCACCTTTGGATCAATTTCGGTGATCTCTTCCGTCAGCGGGGTATGAACGCCTTCAAGAAAGACGTTGGGCTGTGTTGCCTTGCGCCGGCTGCGGTTGAATCCCGCCACCGCCATGACTCCTTTTGTCACGACTCCCCGAATAGCTGTTTTCACAGGGCTGGGCATGGAGATCATCCTCGCGGCTTGTTGTCTGCGCCGCAATGTTTACACTGATAACATGCCGATGAATGATAACAGTGTCAACATGAACGCTCAGGGCGGGAACTACCACCATGGTGATCTAAGGGCCGCCCTGATCGAAGAAGGATTGGCGCAGATCAGCAACAGCCCGGCCGAGAAAGTGAGCCTCAGAAAAATTGCCCGGAATGTCGGTGTTTCAGCGACGGCAGTTTATCGACACTTTCCCAATAAGGCCGCGCTTCTAGGCGCTTTGTGCGGAGTTGGGAGCGTGAAGCTGTCTGATACGTTCCGGGATGCCCTTTCCAAAACTCCAGCGGGCATTGATGCGTTCGAAATCATGGGGCGAACCTATGTCCGGTTTGCAATAGACAATCCGTCTCTGTTTCGCCTGATGATGACGAAAGCGCCTCGCGCCGAAGTGCTTCAGCCAAATCAGGCGAAAGAGACCGGCGCATTCGCTATGTTGTCCAACACGTTGGGGGATGTGTTGCCGAAGGATACGCCGCCCGAATTACAGATGGTCAAACGCCTTCAGGCCTGGTCGATCGTGCATGGATTGTCGATGCTGATACTGGATGGCCAGCTGCCCGACGATGAAAAGATGATCGCCGCCGTCGTCTCTCGAAGCTTTCTCTAGGCCAGCCCGCGAATCCGGCGCATATTGCAGCGCATGTTCGAAGGAATCTCCACCACCGCCACGCATCTTGGTCTGCTCGCTGGTGCGATGGCCGTGGGCGCGTCCTGGGTCGCGGCCATTGCGTCGCCCAATTGCAGCTTTGACAAGCTGGACGGATCGCGCGCCGATCGCCATGTCCGGGAATTGCTGCTCCAGACGTCCACGCCGATCGCCGGCATGATGCTCGCTTCCGGCGCGTTCTTCCTGCTCGCCTCAAGCTGGGCAGCCGCCGTCACCGCCTTGTTGGCCGCTTTCGGGTTCTTCTCCAATCGCTGGATGCTGACACCTGGGAAAAAGCAAAAGGGCGAACGCACGAGCCGCAAGGGTCAGCGCGCCATTTCGGTCAGCCTTTCCCTGATGTTTACATTGGTGGCGATTGTATCAGTCGTACTTGGCATGATCCGCATCTAGCGGGGATCAGGCGAACACGAGCCAGAGACAGCCCATTTCGTGCAGTTTTCTGAAATTGTCGGCCGATTTCCGGGCAGCTCGCAGCGCAATCTCGCCAGCGGCCTTCCTGTTGACAGCTAGCATCATGGTGCAAATTGCAATGCCCGGCAGGAACATCCACCAGACAAAGGCCAGAGATGCCAATACACCCGCAAGGCAGATGAAATAGGCCAACGCGTCCAGAACACGAAAGCGCGTATGCATGTAGCTGCCGAAATCATTGAGCAATTCCGGCTGTTTGTGCAGAGTTTCCGCATCAATCGCAAAATGCTGGCCCGGAGCCTGCTCATAGATGATGGCCCGGGTCATGCGACCGCCGCGATGGGGATTGGGTTGGCATTTGAGGAACATGGCAATCACTCCATTTCGGGGACAATTTACCTTGTCCCGGTTAAGCTGAAGCTTGCTGAATTCGATCAATTTTGCAGAAAAATGAAACCATGATGTTCCCGTCCCGACCCACGCCTATCTGGCGAATATGTTTGCCCTGTTAGGGATTGCCATCTATGCTGCACCGCAACATGAAAGGTGTGTAGCTGATGCTGTACTCACTTGTCGAAATGAACCGGGCGGCAATGGCACCCATGCGGGTTGCCGCGCGCGCCAGTCGCGCAGCGCTGAGTTCGCCGCTGAACCTGATGGGGCAGACCGACTATGGTCGCTCGCTGTCCGCCATGGCGGACGTATTTGAAAGCGCAACACGCTATTACGGTAAACCGGAATGGCGGATCGATACGGTGCGGATCAATAGCGCGCCCATTGATGTGACCCCTGTTGTGGCGTGGCGCTCGCCTTGGTGCAACATGATCCACTTCAAGAAGGATCCAGAAGCGCTTGCCGCCGCCCGGAATTCAGAAAAGCTCGGCCCTCAGCCCCGTCTTCTGATAGCTGCCCCGCTCTCTGGCCATTATGCCACTCTGCTGCGCGGGACAGTTGAGGCGTTCCTGCCGACCCATGATGTCTACATCACTGACTGGCAGGACTCTCGTATGGCACCTGTCTGGTTGGGGCGGTTCGATCTGGACGATTATATTGATCACATACGATCGATGCTGACTCATCTGGGCGCGGGCGCCCATGTACTTGGCGTGTGTCAGCCAGGCCCGCCTGTGCTTGCTGCTGTCGCCATGATGGCCGAGGATGATGACCCGGCCCGGCCCGCTTCCATGACGTTCATGGGGTCGCCGATCGACACACGGCTTAGTCCGACCGTTCCGAACGTGCTGGCCGAGGAAAAACCGCTTTCGTGGTTTGAAGAGAACATGATCCACACTGTGCCGGGCCCCTACCCGGGCATGTTCCGGAGAGTCTATCCAGGCTTTGTCCAGCTCGCTTCCTTCATGAACATGAACTGGTCGCGCCATGTCGATGCGCACTGGAACTTTTTCAATCATCTGGTTGAAGGGGATGGCGACAATGTCGGCAAGCATCGGGAATTCTACGATGAATACCTGTCGGTGCTCGACCTGACGGAAGAATTCTACCTGCAAACAATCGTACGCGTGTTTCAGGAGCACCAGCTGGCCCGCGGCATGTATCGCTATCGCGGAACACATCTCGTCAAACCGGAACTGATCCGCGATGTCGCGCTGATGACGGTTGAAGGCGAGAAGGATGATATTTCCGGCATCGGTCAAACACAGGCTGCACACGACCTATGTGTGAAGTTGCCGGAAGACATGCAGACCGACTATATCCAGCCGGGCGTTGGCCATTACGGCGTATTCAATGGCAGACGCTTTCAGACCGAGATCGCTCCGCGCGTAACTGAATTCACGAAGCGCTTCACGATGCGGGATGCCGACGAAGCCGCCACGGAGCGACTCAGAAAAACGTCTTGAACAGGCTTGAGCTTTTGGGACTATTTCTCAGGTGTGGGCAAGACTCGCGCAATCTGACGACAAATGTCTCGTGCTTCGCTCAATACCGTGATGGGCATCGGATCAGGTGTGTCGAGATAGGCGCTAAGCTGAGAAACTGCACGGGCCTCAGCCTGCTCCGTCAGTAAGGTGTCATCGGATACTTGCAGTGTCCGACGAGAGGTACACGACTGCAGTTCCAGAATGGTCAGGTCAGCCGCGCCGCGATGAGGTGTGCGTAGCAGGACCGACGACGGCAGATCCGGACCATCCGGCACCGCAACCCAAAGCGCATGGATGTCATCCTCGACAACAGGGTTTCGGAAACGGATTGCATAGATCAAGCCCTTGTCCAGATGGCGTACTGAATAGTCCGCCAAACCAGCATCGTTCAGTCCACCAAGCCAGGCAGCGATCATGGCATTGCGCGCCTGCTTTGCTTCGGCACCGCGCCATGCGGCTGCCTCAGCATAGACCTGCCTCAGGGCAAGGCCAGGCTCCTTCAGAAGTGAGCGCGGCGAGGTCGTTTCAACGTTCGCTGGAGGGGGCACATACGCCGATGCGTATTCTGCAAAACCAATCCAACCCGTCAGTGCCGAAGCCAGCAGAGCCGAGCTGAGATGTCTGATCCAGTCGCGAGAGGCCATTGAGCGCGTTCCGTTCCGAGTCGAAGCGCACTTTGCCAGGCTAAGAGTTAAGGAAGGTCCGCTCGATTGCCCACCAGAGCCCAATTGCTCCGATGGCCGCCGATACCGGCCATACCAGAACTGGCCGGTAGAGGTCTGGCCGGCCGGCCTGCTTCAGGGCGCCCCTGATGACAACGGCCACTGCAAGCGCCATGCCGATAACGGCGAGCTGGCCGATCTCAACGCCGACATTGAATCCGATCAAAGCTGGCCAGAAGATCCCCGGTGGCAGGCCAAGATCCCCAAACGCACCGGCGAAACCCATGCCGTGGATCAGGCCAAAGCCGAATACGAGTGCCGGACGCCAGGCGCTTGGTTCCTTGAACAGGATGTTCTCAAGCGCGGCCCAGGCGATTGTCAGCGCAATCAGTGGCTCGACGATACTTGCCGGAGGCGAGATCACCCCGGCAGCCGCAAGGCCGAGCGTGGATGTGTGCGCCAGCGTGAAGGCAGAGATTTGCCAGAGCAGCGGCTTTATCCGCCGACTGGACAGGAAAAGCGCCAGGACGAACAGGATATGGTCCACCCCCATTGGCAGGATGTGCTCGAATCCGATCCGAACATAGAAGATCGCCGTCTCGATCCCGGATCTGTCGAGTTCAACCTCGCTGCCCGGAACGTCGTCTCCTGTTTCAGTTGCGTCACCAGCCCTGTCCAGTTCCTGAAGCTCCCGGCACAAAGCGGGGTCCATCCCTCCCCCCGGCAGGCAAAGCTCGTCTTCCGGGTGGGCGAACGCCGCTTGCGGCGCAGATGTGACAGCAAGGCAGGCTATCAGACAGCATGCCAGAAAGGCGATGAGCCGATGCCGCATCAAATCTCGTCCGGCAGCGGATGCGGCGCTTCCATACGGATGGCCTCGTGATGGTCATCATCATGGTCATGTACCGGCAGGAAGGACAGCACGAGCGCTATGGCGACACCAGCCGACAGAGCCAACAGGCTGCGCAGCGGCGGCTCCTCCTTCATCGGAGCCATCAAGGGGCCGGTCGCAACGTAGAGGAGCAGGCCGGCGGAGGCCGCGAACAAAGCGCCAACCGCCTCGCTGCCCAGGAAATACATGAAGGGCGACGACATAATCACGCCCAGCGGGGTCGTGGCGGACGCAGCCAGGAAGGCCCACAGGAAGGATTGCCGGTTCGAAAAATTGTGCCTGCGCAGGATCGCGAACGCGATCACACCTTCCGGAAACTCATGCAGGATCAGCGAGACCGCCGCATAGACGCCTGCGGAAAAGCTCGCGGCAAAGGTCACCGAATAGATGACGCCGTCGATAAAGGAGTGGATGGCAATCGCGATTATGGGGGTGACAGCCGCCATCCGGCCGCCATTCACGCTTTCCGGGAAGAATGTGTTGAGGCCGTAATTAAGTATCAGCCCGCCAAGGAATCCGCCCAGCATGAAGTATGGCGCCTGAGAACTTTCGGCAAAGGCTTCCGGCGCAATGTGCAACAGGCTGAGCGTGACGAGCATGCCCGCCGCCGCGAGGCCCATGACGGCAGAGAACCGCGCACTCCAATCGCCCCGCATCGCCACAGCGATGAGGCCGACCGTGGTCACAAAGGCCGCGATCAAGCCGAAAAACAAAGGGGCCTGCATGGATTCAAACATGGAAAGCGGTAAGCCGGTCCGTTAACAGTCAGGTGCGGTCTATAACCGCGTCCTGCGGCCTTGCGAAGAAGTGTTATATGGTATCATTATTCAGCTTGCGAGCAGATTTTCCGAAAACACTGAATTCCCCAATCGGGGCAATGGGAGCGATATGATAGACCGATCATGGGGCCGTGGCGCAAAAATGCTTCTGGCGGGTGCCGGTTTGACGCTGTGCGTCGCCTGTAGCGCAGAAGTGCCATACGAACCTGAACCGGCTGCAGTGGAGCCTCCACCGACGGTCGAATCCACTCCTCCTGCGTCAGATACGGAGTACTCGGCTCATACGGCAGAGCACCGTGACGATGATAGTCATGACGAGGACCATGGTGAATATGCTGGCGGCGAAGCCCATGTACACGGCGCTGCAGAGTTGGCCGTTGCGCTCGACACCAGTTTCGTCACGATCACCGTTGACGCCCCGCTCGTAAATTACGGCCTATCGGAAAAAACGAAGAAGAAATCCACCGAGCTTGAAAAATATGCCGAGGGCCTGACAGAACTCATGGGCAATGCGCGCTGCGACCTTGTCGAGCGCTCTGCAGAAGTGCGCCGATCGGGCGATCATGCTGCACTCACCCTGTCCATAGTCTGGGATTGCAAGCGCCCCAGCCAGCTGGATGGCCTCATGTTCACCGGCTTTGAACACTATCCCGCCTTTGAGGAAGTCGACGCCATCTATCTTGGTGAAGAAGGGGAATCCAATTCTGCGTCACTCACACCGGACAGCCCTTTCCTGCCCTTCGGATCCTGACATGGCAGAACCGATTGTCTCTATTTCGAATCTTTCCTTTGCCTGGACGCCAGGCAATGAGGTCCTCGACATTTCAGACTTCCAATTGAAGGCGGGCGAGCGCTTGTTTCTGCGCGGAGCATCCGGCTCTGGAAAATCCACCCTTCTCGGCATCATCGCTGGTGTGCTGGAGGCGGGCTCTGGTGAGGTCATCGTTCTCGGACAGGATCTGGCGACCTTGGAACCCGCAGCGCGGGACCGCCTGAGGGCGGACCATCTCGGTGTGATTTTCCAGATGTTCAATCTCGTGCCTTATCTCTCCGTCATCGGGAATGTCACGCTGCCTCTACGTTTCTCTCCCAAGCGCCGCGCAGCAATCAACGGTAACGAAGACGATGAAGCCCGACGGTTGCTTTCGCGGCTGGGCCTGACGGACGAGACTCTACTGGCACGCCGCGTCTCTGACCTTTCTGTCGGTCAGCAGCAACGTGTCGCTGCCGCACGCGCCCTGATCGGCGGCCCCGAAATCGTGATCGCTGACGAACCGACCTCAGCGCTTGATGCGGATGCCCGTGATCAATTCATTGATCTACTGAGCGAGGAAGCGCGGCGCACAGGCGCAGCACTTCTCTTCGTCAGCCACGATGCCGGGCTCGCCACACATTTCGACCGGGCGGTAGACCTCGGCGAGATAAATCGCGCGGGAGTGTCAGCATGAGCGCTATCCTGTCTCTCGCCTGGCAGAGCCTCATGAACCGCAAGGGATCTGTTTTGCTCACCCTGTTGGCAGTTGCCTTGTCGGTGGCACTTTTTCTGGGCGTAGACAAAGCCCGCACAGGCGCCCGCGAAGGCTTCGGTAACACTATCTCTGGCACCGAACTGATTGTCGGCGCACCTACCGGCAGCGTGAACTTGCTGCTTTATTCGGTCTTTCGAATGGGCAGCGCGACAGCAGAAATTTCGTGGCCGACCTATCAGGAGATCGCCACGCGGCCGGATATAGACTGG
>NZ_DFME01000010.1:22350-23321 GCF_002375605.1 Hyphomonas sp. UBA3601
CCCTCGGAGACAGCCATCGCGGATTCCGCGTCATGGGCACAACGCCCGAATATTTTGACCGCTACAAGTTTGGCCGCAATCAGGACCTGATGATCGCGCAGGGCGAACCGTTTGACGATCTGTTCGATGCGGTCATCGGCGCCGATGTGGCTCGCGAACTGGGGTATTCGATCAATAGCCCCTTGGTCCTGTCGCATGGGCTGGGCCAAGCCGACTTCGGCTCAAGTCATGAAAACCGCCCGTTCCGGGTTGTTGGCATTCTTGCCCCGACTGGTACGCCGGTGGACCAGACGGTACATGTCTCACTGGAAGCCATCACCGCCATCCATGTCGGCTGGGAAACCGGCGCAAAGAATCCGCTAGCCGACAGTATTTCCGAAGAGACCGTGCGGTCCTTCGATCTCACACCCAAGACTGTCACGGCGATCTATCTCGGCCTGAAACGTAAAGGCACCATCTTGACCACACGCCGCGAGATCAACACCAACAAGGGCGAGCCATTGATGGCGATCATTCCATCACAGGCGCTCGCGGAACTATGGAGTGTGACCGCAATTGCCGAACGGGCATTGCTGGCCGTCTCGATATTCGTCATCGCGGTGGGCGTGGTTTCGATTTTGACCTCCATCCTCACCAGCCTCAACGAGCGGCGACGCGAAATGTCGATCCTTCGTGCGGTCGGTGCTCGACCCGGTCACATCTTCACGCTGTTGGTGCTTGAAGCAGGGTTGGTGGGCCTCTTTGGCGCATTGCTAGGCATTCTTCTCATCCATGGGCTGCTGGCAGTGATCGGTCCGCTTGTTTCAGCGCATTACGGCATATCCCTAATTGGCACCGGGCCCAGCCTGATCGACCTGTATACACTGCTGGCGGTCACGGGCGCCGCCCTGGTCGCCGGGGCGATACCCGCCTGGATGGCGTTCCGCAGGTCGCTGGCCGATGGATTATCCCTTCGGCTCTAACCGCTCACA
>NZ_DFME01000010.1:23600-28343 GCF_002375605.1 Hyphomonas sp. UBA3601
CCCCACAAGTTGGCGACAAGATTGGCGAAAGCGAAGCTGAGCGCAAAGCCAAACGCGAAGCAACGATTGCCGCGCGCGCCGCAGATCAGGCCCGCAAAAAATCCGAGGCCGAAGCGCGCGGCGTGACCGAGATCGGCTGGGAAGACTTGATGCCGGAAGGCGAAGAAGAACGTCTCGCCCAGATGTACCAGAGTCAGATGTCGATGCTCTATGGTGGCGGAGGCGTAGCAGAAGGATCGGCTGCGGACGCCATGGTGCAGATCGGAACGTTCAACACCGTCAAGGAACTCAACGGCAAATCGATCAGGTTGCCGGGCTATACCGTGCCGTTTGAATATGGCTCAAAAGCCGAAGTGACCGAATTCCTTATGGTCCCCTATTTCGGCGCCTGTATCCACGCCCCACCCCCGCCACCAAATCAAACCGTATTCGTAACGACGGACGAGCCCATCCTGTTGAAAGATCTGGCGCAGGCCGTCTGGGTTGAAGGCATCCTAACCGCCGAGACGCAGGAGAGCGAACTGGCGGACGCCGCCTATACGCTCAAGCTGACTCACATCGAGAAATACGAGTACTAGGACTTACTATTCAACGCGTTCACGAAATATAGGTGGTTTCACGGTTTCTGGGGATGAAACCCTCTCAACAGGCACAAATGGATGTTCTGGAACAAACGCGTCGCAGTCCTGATTTCTGCCCTGATAATTGCGGCGATCACCATAAGCATCCTCACATATGTGCGGCGCCCATCGCTTGAGGGACTTGCAGGTCTGAATGGTCCCACCGCAGATAGCATCATTGCGGATGGTCAATCGTCCAGTTGGTCAGTTCACGCCGATGGATCGGAATCGCGACTCGCCATCCTGCTGACCGATGAAGATTCCTCCTGGCTCGGACTGGCTGAAGGGTTGAAAAGCATCGGTGTCCCCTTCTTGATTACGCGAAACACCAAAGCGGCTGTCCAACACAAGGTCGTGCTCGCGTACCCAGCAATTTCAGGTCGCCTGCTGGATGCCGAAGACTTGGAGACCCTCGCCCAGCACGTGGAATCCGGCGGCACATTGATCGCGACGCAAATCCTTGGCGGAGGATTGCAAGGCGTGTTTGGCTTCGACCGCATCGAAGAATCCCGTGACCATTCGGAGATTCGCTTTTCCGGATCTCACCCCACCTTGTCCTTTATCGACCGGCCAGAAGAAAGGACCGTCAGGATTGGAAACCCTGATAAGGACCTACACCGCATCGGCACCCAAGCGTTCGTTGGCGCGACAAATATTCTGGCCACCTACGATGATGGATCCGCAGCTGTGGTGGCGCACGCCTCCAAACAGGGTGGACAAGCTTATGCTATCGGCTTTGATCTCGGCTTCTTCATCCTGAAGTCCGCAAACGGGCGCAATGGTGGCGTGTCGAGAAATTACGCGAACGCCTATGAGCCATCTGTCGACACATGGTTGCGATGGATAAAATCCGTCTACACTCAAAGTGAACCGGCCGCGATCACGCTTCACTCCGCGCCGGAAGGGCGAGATCTCGCCGTCGTCATATCCTTCGACATCGATTATTCGAACTCCATGACCAATACGAGGGCATTCAGCGACCTCCTGTCAGAGCTCGGAATTCCGGGAACCTTCTTCATTCAGACGAAGTATTTCGACGACTACAACGACAAGGCGTTCTTCAATGATTTTACGCTGCCCATTGTTCAGCATCTAAACGAGTCCGGAATGGAGGTCGCCAGCCATTCGGTGACGCATGCAAAGACTTTTTCGGACATGCCGCTTGGCGAGGGATCCGAGCGCTTTCCTGACTACCAGCCCCGCGTATTGAATGAAGGCAGAACCTGGAATGCTTCAATTCTGGGCGAACTGCGCGTGAGCAAGTATCTGCTGGAACAGGTCACGGAAACAGAAGTGGTATCGTTTCGTCCAGGCTACCTCGCCACACCGGCGCGCCTTCCTGAAGCCTTGGACGCGAGCGGGTACAAATACGCCTCCAGTGCCACATCGGGAAATGTTCTGACGCATTTGCCCTACCGCATGAATTTCAGCAGGGGCTACGACAGTGCAACAGGCGTTTTCCAGTTCCCCATCGCCATCGAAGACGAAATTCCACCGCACATGAACTTGCGGGAGGAACCGGCCGTGGACCTCGCCAAGCGGCTCGCCGAATATGGGGGCTGCTATGTCGTGCTGATCCATCCCAACGTCACGAAAGAAAAAATCGAATTCCTCAACGCCGTGGTTCCTGAACTGAAGCGTTTCGCCTGGTTCGGGACACTGCAGCAATTTGGCGATTGGTGGACCATGCGCGATGGCGTATCGGTCGACGCCCGCATCTTTGAAGACGAGATGGTTATCACGGTGGACAGCGAATTGCCCATACAGGGTCTTCGCCTGGATCTGGATACGGACTGGATACCCCAATCCCAGTTCCCCGATGGCGTCAGCTTTTCACCGGGGTCCGTCTACATTGCTGCAGCTGGCACAGAACTCTCAATTACAATGAACATGCCTTCAATGGACCGGTAAGCGTTCGCTCGGGACGGTTCGTCGGACCTACGCGAAGCGTTCGGTCGGAACTTCCTGCTGGAGATCAGACACATCCAAACGGGCGCGCTCGTCCTTGATACGCTTGCGGATACGCAGAACCAGTTCGTCCGGAATGAAAGGCTTGGTCAGGTACTCAGCGGCACCCCGCTCCAGTGCATCCAGAACATCATGCTCGCCGCGACGAGCTGTTAGCATCACCACCGGCAAGCTGGCCGTATCGGGATCATTCTTCAGTCGACGCAGGACTTCAAACCCGTCCATCACTGGCATCATCGCATCAAGCACCATCAGGTCATACTTCATGGTGCGCGCGAGTTCGAGGGCTGCACCGCCGTCTTCCGCGATATCGACTTCAAATCCGGCAACCGCGAGCTTGTGCTCGAGCAGTCCGCGCAACAAGCGATCATCGTCTGCGACTAGAATTTTATTGGACATTTGCAAGAGTCCTTCTGCAAGCGAGGTTTTTACTCAGCTCAGTGTGCCAAATTACGATAAACATCCGTCAAACGAACTATATTGAATTTGATCTATCTCGGGTCATTTTGCAGCTCTTGCAGGTGCGACCTCCCCCAAGCGATCAACTTGCCGTGAACCCCTTCCGGGTCATCACGCCCCAAGAGCCGCTTCTCTTGAGATATTGAACCCACCCCTGAACGCGCCACAAGCTGTTCAGCTGGCGGTATCCAAGATTTTCCAACACACAAATTGCCGTCAAGAGCGCCAGGTCAGATGCCTTGGGCACACGGCGCAGCTGCGCTTCTTCCAATGCAAGAGAACCCACAGAAATGGCCAATCCAAAGCCTGACGTCACTGCGATATAGGCGAGGAAGTAGTCGAGTGGAAGCGAGCCCGTAAATGCCAATATCGGAAACAGGATGAACCCGATAGCATCCACGATTGGTCCAATTACGTCTGTGATCAGCACATTTCCGAAACCCAGGACACCCACCAATCCGTAGCGGGGATTGAGCGCCATCATGCCGTGACGCTCGAATGTTTCCAGCGTGCCGCGTTGCCAACGGGCCCGTTGATTGCGGAGCACGCTCAGCGTCTCGGGCGCTTCGGTCCAGCAGACCGGCTCCGGGATGAACCGGATACGATAATCCTGTTTTTGCTCTATGAGGGTTCTGTGCAGTTTGACCACCAACTCCATGTCTTCACCGACCGTCCCGAGACTATAACCGCCAACCTTCAGGACGGCGTCGCGCCGGAACAAGCCAAAGGCCCCTGAAATGATGAGCACGGTATTCAGTCGGCTCCAAGCGATTCGGGTCATCAGAAAGGCGCGCAGGTATTCGACCGTCTGCAGGAGCGGGAGCATCTTCTTGGGCAACTGCACCTTCAGTATCTGACCGTTCCGGATGACACTGCCATTGGCGATCCGGACAGTCCCCCCCACCGCAATCGTCCGCTCTGGGTCTTCCATGAACGGCTTCACAGTGCGCAACAACGCATCCGGCTCCAAAACGGAATCTGCATCAACGCAGCAAAACAAAGGTGCCCGGGACACGTTGATACCTGCGTTAAGCGCATCGGCTTTTCCACCATTTGCCTTGTCGATCACGACAAGACGCTTTTGATGTTGCGACCGGTAAATCGTCTTGATGGGTTGGTGCGGCGCCAAAGGGGAGTAAAGGCGCGAAGTTTCTACAAGATTGAACGCATCTTTCAGCACCTCCAGCGTGGCATCCGAACTTCCGTCATTGATGATGATGACCTCATAATTCGGATACTGAATAGCCATCAGCGATGAAAGGCTTTCGACAATAGTTTTCTCTTCGTTATAAGCCGGCACGAGAATCGCGATGGGCGGCGCCGAATCCGAGTAGCGGCGCCAAAGGGCGTCAGCCTTCGCGGCACGCCCCGATTTCGCCAGCTGGAACGCCGCTAACAGCAATTGGACGAAATAATTAGTGTACTGGACAACACCGGCAAAGATAACCACCAGCCCCACATACTTCGCTACGATGAAAACGGATTCCATCATTGGACGGCCTCCATCGCACTCAGCTCCGCAAGCGCCAAGGCTGCGGTACGGTTCGCACTTTCATTGCCCTTTGATATTGCCGACACTTCCAGCAGCTCTCGACCGGACGCCCCCATGTCGGCCAGAGCTTGCGCCGCTTCAAATTGGACCAGCCACACGGGATCGGAAAGCAAGTCTGCGACCTGGGCCGCGTAGGTATCGTGG
>NZ_DFME01000003.1:0-4602 GCF_002375605.1 Hyphomonas sp. UBA3601
GGCCAGGAAAAAGATAGTTTGCCGGAGAAGTCGAGACCATTCGTTGCGAACAGCACATCAGCGAGTGCGCCTGCCTGAGTGCCGGGAAGAAATGCTGCGATGAAGGCGTCGGACGCATTCAATGATGGATTGACCCAAAGCGGTCGCCCAGAGAGGAAGATGCAGATGGTGGGGATGCCTGCCTTGCGCAACCGTTTGAGCGTGTCGGCATCTTTCTTGTCTCGGGGCTGAAAATCCAGCGTCGACAGGTCTCCGCGAAACTCGGCATAGGGGAGCTCTCCAAACACGTGAATGGCAATGTCCGGAGAGTCTTTAATGCGCCCGTCGGGTGAATAGATAATTGTCCCGCCATGCTCTTTGCCCACCCGTCGAATTCCCGCCAGAAAGGTTTCGGCATGCGGATAGTCGGCCGGATTGAGATGTCCGCCCTGCCAGGAAAGCGACCATCCTCCGCACATCATGCCGAGATCATCCGCAGCGGGACCCGTCACCAGGATTCTTTGGTTCGACTGCAAAGGCAAAACATTGTTCGCATTCTTCAGCAAAACGGCAGATTTCTGGACGGCGACAGCAGCAAGTTCCGTATGTGCCGTGCACCCAACATTATTTCCTCTCACAGCTAGGGGCCGCTCGCTGGGAGTGGGTTGAGCACACAGGCCTGCACGCATTTTTAGCCTGAGAACCCGGCGGACCGCATCGTCCAGACGCTCCTGGGTAATTCGTCCGGACTCAAGGTGGCGCAATAGGGACGCATGCAGGCCCTTCCAGCTGTCGGGGGCCATATACATATCGAGGCCCGCCATCAAAGCATCCGGGCAATCGGTTGGGGTGGCGCCCTCTATTTGCCCGTGCCCGTCCCAGTCTCCCACAACCACACCATCGAAGCCCCAATGGGCTTTTAGAAGGTCGGTGAGAAAGGCTTTGTGTCCGTGCATTTTAAGACCGCCCCAACTTGAAAACGAGGCCATCACAGTCTGCACTCCAGATTCCAGAGTGGCGTAGTAGCCGGCGGCGTGGACCTCGCGCAATTCGGCTTCTGAGACGATCGTTTCGCCCTGGTCCCGCCCCCCCTGAGTGCCACCATCACCAATGAAATGTTTCGCGCAGGCGAGTATCTTGGCGTCACCGAGGAAGTTCTCGTTGCCCGAAATGCCTTGTAGGCCTCGGACCAGGGCGGCGCTTAGCTCAGCGACTAATTGGGGAGATTCCGAATAGGACTCATAGGCTCGGCCCCACCGGCTGTCGCGTGCGACGGCGACGGTCGGAGAGAATGCCCAATCCATACCTGATGCACGTACTTCACGTGCGGTAGCGGCGCCTATGCGTTCCACCAGTTCTGCATCCCGCGTGGCACCCAGTCCGATATTATGTGGGAAGATTGTTGCCCCGATCAGATTGTTGTGGCCGTGAACAGCGTCGGTGCCCCACAGTATCGGAATGCGGGGGCCATCTGCACGCATGGATGCCGCCCAAAATGCATCGGCGAGTTCCAGCCAATCGGCGAGACTGGCACGTTGATTTCCGTTTGGTGCAGAATTGCCGCCATTCAGCACTGAACCGAGATGATAAGCGGCGACGTCCTCAGGCGTCACTGATGCAATATCGGCCTGAATGATTTGCCCTACCTTTTGCGCGGGTGTCAGCCACTCCAGAATTCGCTCAATCAGGGCCTCTGTTTTCTCGGACTGCAGGCGTGGCGTTTGCGCCTTCGGCCAATCGGACAGAGCAAGCGTGGAAGTAGACCAGTCAGTCACAAATTAAGTCCGACATCGGATTTATGTGTTCGTTGCTCGTCGGGAGAGTAGTCTTCCGGGTAATCTCTCATCTGGTCATACCAGCTAAGCTTCAGGAATACGCTGGTGATGAGCACAACTGAAAGAGCTGCAAGCATTTTGGGCCAGTCTTGAATCACAAGGAAAATAGGGACGCAGACCAGGGCAGTCTGCCAGACAATGCCCACGGCTACGTTAATCAAGTCACGCTTCAAGTTCGTATTGGGGGAGACAGTTCGGCCGGCGGCCGCGAGTGAGTCGGCGACAGGCCCCCAAAGGCCCCATGGGCGCGTCTTCAAGTAGAATCGCTGCAATGTTTCCATATCGGTCGGCCTGGTAGCCAGAGATCCGATCACCACGGCGATAAGACACGCTACGAAGAAGAATGGGAAAGCCTGCAACGGATTGAAGTCCACCTGTGGCATGCCTAATCCCAGCGCAAACACGATACCCGTCAGCATACCCCAGAAGTAACCGTAACCATTCATGCGCCACCAGTACCATTTCACGACATTGGCGGCTGTGTATCCGCCATAAAGCCCTGCCGTGATCCAGTTGATGACATTGTCGATGCTGGTCAGGAACACTCCGATGAGCGTGCCGATGATCACGAAGACCGTGGACACGAGGTAGCTGATCCTGAGATACGTCTTCTCAGACGCATTCGGCTTAATGTATTTGCGATAGATGTCATTTACGACATATGCGGGGGCGGCGTTAAGGGGGGCGGCGAAGCTGGACATGAAGGCAGCCAGCAATCCGGCGAGGGTGAGGCCGAGCAGCCCGACTGGAATGAATTCACGTAGTGCAAATGGCAGTACGGCCTCAAAGTCCGCATCTGTGCCCATGTCCCGCAAATATGGGCTGAAATAGACCAGAGCGAGAATCGTCAGACCGGTGATCAGCAAATAACGTGGGACATTCAGCACAATACTGACCAGCGCGCTCATCTTGGCGGCTTCGATCGGAGTGCGGGCGGAAAGGATGCGCTGCATATCATAGTTTGGGGCCGGCCCGGCAAGTGATGTGAAGATTCCCTTCAGCAAGACAAGCATGAAGAATATTGAAAACAGCGAGTAGCCCTCACTCGCTATCTTGGTATCTGCAGAGGGCAGCAGATTGGACCAATCGAGACCAAGCCTCCATCCAAAAAAGGGATTGTCCCAGCCTTCGGGGACTGCCGCAGCCAGCGTATCCGGCGCCACATGCATCATGGCGATCACGGCAATACCAACACTGGCAACCGTGATGACGAGGAATTGTATGACTTCGGTAAATACTACCGAATACATGCCGCCCTTGATGACATAGAGCGACGTAAGAAAGATCAGGATAACGCCGAAAACCTTCTCATTGAGTGAGATCATTGCGGCTTCTCTCTGGGCCAGAAGGTCACCGGCGAGATTGGGCGCCTTCAGCGCGGTCGGCAGGAAAACGTCGAGCTGAAGAAGGCCCGCCAGGTCTAGCGGGATGAACTGGACCGCGAGCTTGCCGATGCCGAGGAAGCCGTAGGCCATGTAGGCGAGCACCAGGATCAACGCGAATAACACGACACTCAAATGGCTTAACCGCGCGGCTGGGCCATCGCCAAATCGGAAGGTAATCCACTCTGCCCCGGTCATCGCGCCCGACCGGCGCAACCAGATGGAGAGGAAGACCATCAGAAATACTTGGTTGAAGACGGGCCAGAGCCATGGGATCCAGACGCTTTTCAGACCATACACAAACAGGATGGATACCAGCCACATCGTAACAGCCACATCGAACATACCAGAGGCGTTCGACAGGCCCAGCGCATACCAAGGCAACCGATTGCCACCCAGAAAGTAGCTCCGCATACCCTTATTGGCCCGGGTGGAAATCCAGAAGCCGATAAATAGCGTCAAGCCGATGTATGCCGCGATCACGGCCATATCAATCGGATGTAGACTCACGGTCCCCGACTCCTAGTTCGTGCGCGCGGTTCGCCCGGGCGGGCGACGGTGCACCGAATTCCTTCTTGCAGCCAAATGGGCCTTGGTCGCCAACATTCTCTGCGTGCCTGACCATGAGAACATTCAATACAACCGGTTTCATTGCAAGCGGTCATGGTGTTTGATGACCAGATCGTTCCATCATTCGGGCGAGTTACCCCGACGCGGAGCCTTAAAAAAGCGAAATGGCTCGTAGGAGAATTTCAATGGCTCAGATCAGGGATGTCGCGAAACTGGCTGCTGTCTCCCCCGCGACAGTGTCGCGGGCATTTTCAGATCCGAGTAAACTGTCCACAACGACGCTCGAACGCGTCCTGGCCGCCGCCGAAGAACTCAAATACAAGCCGAGCTCATTGGCTCAATTGTTCCGTGAGAAGCGGACCAATACAGTGCTTGTCATGGTCCCGGACATTGCAAATGTCCTGTTCGCGAGAGTTGTCTCGGGCATTGAGCGTGTCGCGGTAGAAAACAAGTTCAATTTGATCGTGTCTGACACCGGAGACGATGCAGCCATCGAGTCCGTTGGTGTGGAGATGGTGGAAACCTATCGCGCCGATGGCGTGATCCAGCTGGGCGAGCGGCCGCTCGACCAGTTGCATCATGAGGGTGAACACTGCGCGATTCCCTTTGTGCAGGCGATCAGCGCTGATCCGCGCGGTCGCTATCCGACGGTCGGTATCGATGATCGCAGCGCGGCGGCAATGATGGCGGAGCACCTTCTTGCGTCTGGGCATCGCCAGATCGGGGTGTTGGCAGGCCTGAAAGACCGGCTGGTAACGCAAGAGCGGCTGACGGGGATTCGCGATGCGTTGGCTGCCCGGGAACTACCGCTCGACGAGACCATGGTGGCATATGGG
>NZ_DFME01000004.1:0-3546 GCF_002375605.1 Hyphomonas sp. UBA3601
GCGCCCTCTTCATATTCGCGGACGGAGCCGTCTGGCAGGGATACTTTGATCATGGTCTAATCTTTTCGTGCATTCTTGCGCTCTGTACAGCGCGGCAAATTCGGTTCCGGTCAGGCCCTTTATCCGGCGTCTGCTTAACGCGACTTCACCAGATTTCCCACCCCATACGCATTTCTCGCGCAGTGGCGGGGTTTTCGGACCCTATCCGGGCTTCTTTTGGGCTGTTTATGGGTACATGAAGCGGGCGCGCACAAAGGCGCAGCCAAGGGGCGCGTCAGGCACCCCGGCGAGTTCGTGTGGTCAGGCCAACGGGGCCGAGAAAGCAACGAATATCACTCATCGGGTTTCATATGGCATGACGACGGGCGGTTTTCAATTCGTTCCATGGCCTTGCGCGCCGACCATGCGCCATACCGCCAAGGCTGCCAGACCGGCACATCTGGCAGGGTTTCCGGCACCGGGTCCTTGCCGAGACTGCCGCCCGGTCGACACCGGATGAAACGCGCCAGCGCCATCCAGATGCCCGGCCACCATCCAAACCGCGCAACACATTCGGCGCCATATTCACTGCAGGTGGGCGTGTGCTGGCAGCGCGCGCCGAACGCGTAGAACACCTGGCTTGGGCCATGCTTGTAGACCCAAAGCAGACCATTCGCTGACCGGCGCCGCAAACCGGCCATCTCAGCCTGCCGTCTCGCGCGCGAGACCGCGGCTTGCCAATGCCTCCTCGATGGCAGCAACCGCCGCTTCAAAAGCTAGCAGCGTGGACGTATGGCGAGGGGGATAATCGGCCACGGGTTCCAGATGGCGCAGCTCCCAGAAGCGGCCTTCCGGCGGAGGTCCATTGCCTTTCAGCATGTCTTTCAAAGCGTCCCGTGCCGTGATCACCTCTTCGATCGTTGCACCAATGGCGTGTTCTGTAAGGATCGAGGTAGCCGCCTGGCCGAGAGCGCAAGCCTTTGGATCCACTGCGATGGCCGTGATGCGCGCGCCCGCTTCGTCCAATTTCAGATCAACCTTCACGGTCGAACCGCACACACGCGATACCTTCAGGACAGACCCGTCAGGATCTGTCAGATCACCCACATGCTGGATGTCCGCTGCGAGTTCGAGAACACGATTATGGTACAGTTCGCTCATCGCCTGAAACATGGCCTTCGCTGGCGCACGGCGCAAGGCTGAGGCACGGTGACAAAAAAATGCCGCCTGACTCAGGCGCGAACGCGAGGCAGGCGGCAAAGGCGTGTCGTGCATTGAAAACGGGGCGCTCAGGCCGTGGCCCGAACACACAGGAGCGGCCTGTTAAGGTCAATTAAAGCTTCCGTCATCGGGGCAATTGCAGTCGGCCTGAAAAATCAGATACGTCGCCAAGTCGAGCCACCGGCCCCATCCATGATCTCAATACCTTCGGCAGCAAGTTGATCACGAATTCGGTCAGCTTCAGCCCAGTCCTTGGCTGCGCGCGCATCGATACGCGCCTGAACAAGCCCATTTATGCGGTCATTGCCATCATCATCCCCGCCCTGTTCCCAGGCTTTGGGAGTCAGGGTCAAAAGCCCAAGCATTTCGCCGGCATCGAGCAAATTTGCGCGGGCCGTCGCCATAGCATCCGTATCTCCCTTGTCCGCCGCCATGTTTGCTTCGCCGGCAATGCGCGAGAGCGAAGCGAGCGCTTCGGGTGTATTCAGATCATCACAAAGGGCGTCGAAGACGCCCCGGTCATCGACTTCACCGCCTTCAGCGTCCCACACACGGCGCAACGCGCCATAAATCCGGTCGAGCGTTGTCTTGGCCTGTTTCAGCAAGTCTTCCGTCCAGTCGAGCGGCGCGCGGTAATGCCCGCTCAGCATGGCAAAGCGCAGCACCTCACCATGCCATTGCTTCAATAGCTCGTGCACCAGAACGACATTGCCGAGCGATTTCGACATCTTCTCGCCGCCCATATCCAGGAAGCCATTGTGCATCCAATAGTTCGCCATGATCTCGCCATGCGCGCATTCGGACTGGGCAATTTCGTTTTCATGATGCGGAAACTGAAGATCAATCCCGCCACCATGAATGTCGATTGTCTTGCCGAGATGCTTTGCGGCCATGGCCGAGCATTCGATATGCCAGCCGGGACGTCCCCTGCCCCACGGGCTGTCCCAGATCGCATCTTCTGGTTCACCTTCCTTGGCGAATTTCCAGAGCGCGAAGTCGGCTGGGTCGCGTTTGTCTTCGTCGACAGCAACGCGTGCGCCGGCTTCATTGTCTTCGAGCTTGCGACCAGACAGCTTTCCATAATCCGGCATGGAATTGACCGAGAACCAGACGCCTTCCTTGCCGACATAGGCATAGCGTTTGCGGACGAGCTTCTCAATCATCTCGATCATTTCGCCGACATGATCGGTCGCCCAAGGCTCAATGCTGGGCGCGAGCACGTTCAGTGCGGCCGTGTCGGCATTGTAGATTTGGGCGAATTTCTTCGTAATCATCTCAATCGGTTCGCCGGTCTTGACGCTGGCCTTGATGATCTTGTCTTCAATATCGGTGATGTTGCGCGCGTAGATCACCGCATCCTCACCATACACCCTCATCAGCAGGCGCCGCAGCACATCGAATGCAATGGGCGGACGCGCATTGCCGATATGGGCGTAATTGTAGACAGTCGGGCCGCAGACATACATCGTCACGCGCGCCGGATCCTGCGGCTGGAAAACGCGCCTCTTGCGCGCGGCGGTGTCGTAGATGCGGATTGTCATGGTTTTTGGGCTCGATTTCGGAAGTCTGGACGTGTCGCTGGCGCTACGGGTAGCTGGCCAGCCCTAATGGCGTGTTGATGCGTTAACAGCAACACCGGCAGGCAGGACGACAACAAAATCGAACACGTTCCATGTCGACGGCGATATCATCGGCGCGCAGAAAAGCCAAGAATGGAGTCATCCAGTCGCGCGACGTCAGCGTAGAAAGGGCTGGAAACAAGGCCATCGCACCCTTATGTTCCTCATATCGCCCTGAGGGTATCAACTCCGGGCGGGCGTTAAGTCCGGGCAGGGGAGCATTTTTACGCTTTCCCAGACCAAGCCTCGGCTCGACCCTCGTCCCTCAGTCGAAGGAAACTTCAATCATGGCCATGGATGCCATCACTCCCAATAAAGACAAGGCACGCGCAGAGCCCATCAAGCGCCCTACCGTTCAAGAGGCCGAAGAAGCCGTGCGCACGCTCATCGCGTGGGCTGGCGACGATCCGCGTCGCGAAGGCCTGCTCGACACGCCAAAGCGCGTTGTCAACGCCTACAAGGAATGGTTTTCCGGCTATGAGGAAGATCCCGTCAAATACCTGTCGCGTACCTTTGAGGACGTGCAGGGCTATGATGACATCGTCATGCTGCGCAACATCGACGTGGAGAGCCATTGCGAGCACCACATGGCGCCCTTCCTTGGCAAGGCCTATGTCGCCTACATGCCGTCGGCAGCCGTTGTTGGTATTTCCAAGCTGGCACGCGTCGTAGAGATCTTCTCGAAGCGCCTGCAAACGCAGGAAACCATGACCGCGCAAATCTGTGA
>NZ_DFME01000121.1:0-25124 GCF_002375605.1 Hyphomonas sp. UBA3601
AACGGGCGCATGCGACCCGACCGGAGGCGTGACAGGATCATCTCCAGACGCGCACCTGCAGCCAATACTTCTATCGGTGGGTCAAGGTATGCGAGGTGGTTCATATGGCTCGTAAGGATTGTGTCGGGCGACGTTGCGGTACCCCTTCCTTTTGAGCCGCGCCGGCTTAATGATCCGCTAAATTGACCCGGTGAGACAAAAATAAAAGGTAGGATATGTCATGGCTCAAGGACCGTTGAATGGCGTTCGGATTGTAGAGTTCGCAGGTATTGGACCTGGACCCTTTTGCGGCATGCTGTTGTCTGATCTTGGCGCAGATGTGATTCGGATTGATCGGAAGGGTGATGGTCGCCCTGGCCGCGCAGCTGATGTGATGAGCCGGGGGCGCCGGTCCATCGGACTCAACCTGAAAGATTCTGCTGATGTCGAAACTGCGTTGAAGCTGATCGAGAAAGCTGATGGGTTGATCGAGGGTTTCCGACCCGGCGTCATGGAGCGCAACGGTCTCGGGCCTGATGTCGCGCTCGCCCGCAATCCGAAGCTGGTTTACGGGCGCATGACGGGATGGGGACAGACCGGCGCGCTGTCGCATGCTGCGGGACATGACCTCAACTATATCGCCATTACAGGTGCACTTCATGCGATGGGCGATGGCGACGGTCGCCCGCGTCCGCCGCTCAATCTTGTTGGCGACTATGGAGGCGGCGCGCTCTATTTGGCGATGGGCCTGCTGGCTGGCCTCGTGAATGTGAAAAATGGCGGCGAAGGCCAAGTTATTGATGTGGCGATGTCTGATGGTGCGGCTTCACTGGCGACCATGTTCTACGGAATGAAAGCGATGGGTCTCTGGACTGATGACAGAGAGGCAAACCTTCTCGATGGCGGAGCGCATTTCTATGACACGTATGAGTGCAGCGATGGCAAATGGGTATCGATCGGATCGATCGAGCCACAATTTTACGCTCTGCTACTGGAAAAAGCGGGTCTGACCGATCCCGGCTTTCAAGCTCAAATGGACCGCTCGAAGTGGCCTGATCTGAAGCAAAAGATCATGGCGGTGTTCAAGACCAAAACGCGCGATGAGTGGTGTGAGATAATGGAAGGCACTGACATCTGTTTTGCGCCAGTCCTCTCCATGTCGGAAGCGCCATCCCATAAGCACAATGTGGACCGTCAGACGTTTGTGGAGATCGAGGGAGTGGTTCAGCCTGCGCCCGCACCGCGATTCTCCGCGACGCCCGGGGCCATCCAGGGGCGGCCAGCTGGATTGGGGGAACATTCTGGTGAGATCCTCAAAGATTGGGGAATTCAATAGACCGAGTTCGCCTCACAGATGAATGGGAGACAACCGGACGAACTGCAAACCGTTCAGGTTGACCCTGCTAGTGAATGTCTTGTTGGGCACAGGTCTTGGGCAATTTGTCTGGACGTCTGCTCAACGTCCTTCTTGCTGAACTTGGTCGTCCTGCGGGACGACCATTTTTCTTGCGCCAGGTGGCATTGTCCTTACGCTTGCGAAAAAAGCATCAAGAAGAACGAGGCGTCATGAAACATCTTCCCTATATTCTGCCCGCTCTGCTGCTGGGGGCCTGTGGCGCGGACATCCAACCGGAAGAACCGGCCACACCGCGCGAAATTCATGAACGCGTTCTTGTGATGGATTCGCATCTGGACACGCCTGCGAATTTCTCAAAACCGGATTTCGATATTCTCGCTGACAACCCTTCGCGAATTGGACAAGTTCAAGTCGACCTGCCCAAAATGGAGCGAGGGGGGCTTGATGGCGGGTTCTGGGTGATCTTCACTCCGCAGGGGCCTTTGGATGAAGCGTCGTATGAGGCGGCGAAACAGGCAGCGTTCACACGATCAGACGATATCCTCGCAATGGTCGAGGCCCATCCGGACGCATTCGAACTGGCCTACACGGCTGATGATGCTGAGCGCATCGTTGCGGAGGGCAAGCGGATCGTCTTCCAGTCGATCGAGAACAGCTACCCGCTCGGCACTGACCTGACCGTGCTTGAGGATTTTTATGAACGCGGTGTGCGACTCGTTGGGCCGGTGCATTTCCGGGACAACCAATTTGCGGACAGCGCCACAGATTTGTCAGCGACGGACCTCGGTGGGCTAACTCCGCTTGGAGAAGAATTGGTTCGGGAGGCCAATCGGCTCGGCATGATGGTTGATGGCTCGCATGCTGCCGACTCGGCCGTTGAGGACATCATGGAAATCTCCACGACTCCGATCGTGCTGTCACATTCCGGCGTGAAAGCCCTGTACGACCATCCCCGGAACATTCCGGATGATCTGTTGCGGCGTGTCGCGGAAAACGGCGGCGTTATCCAGATGAATGCCCTTGGATCATATATCGAGAATCTCGAGCCCCCTGCAGAACGCACGACCGCGCTGGAAGAACTGGCTGCCTCGTATGAGGGACGTTCGCCTTTCGACCTTACCGACGAAGAGCGCAAGCAGTACATGGAACGCCGTGGCGAAATCGATTCGGCCTATCCAATGCCGCTTTCCTCGTTTGAAGTGTTCATGGAGCAAATGCTGTATGCGCTTGAGATCGTTGGACCGGAACATGTCGGTATGGGCGCAGATTGGGATGGCGGCGGCGGCGTTGCCGGCATGGAGGACGTCTCTCTCTTGCCAAAGGTGACGGAACGCCTGCTGGAAGAGGGCTATACAGAAGCTGACCTGGAGAATATCTGGGGCGGAAACCTGCTTCGAATCATGCGCCAGGCCGAGGCAGCAAAGGCCCAATAGGCTCATCAGGCCGGACTGAAGAAATTCGACCAGCGGTGACGTTGGAGTCTTGCAAAGAGACAGACCTCTATGTATGAGGCCTCTTTCCAATTCACGCGCATTTCGCGCCAAACCACTGGATACCTGTTATGGCAGTTCCAAAGAGCAAGATCTCGAAGTCGCGCCGCGGCATGCGCCGCTCGCACGACCGGCTGGATATGAACACATATATCGAAGATGCGGAATCCGGTGAACTGCGCCGTCCGCACCACATCGACCTGAAAACCGGCATGTATCGCGGGCGTCAGGTTCTTGAGCCACGTGACGATATCTAAACGACCCGCTGTTGCGCTTTTGAGCGCGCAGCCTTAAGGGTGCGAGCGCTTCCTGCCAGAGCAGGGGGCGCTTTTTTTATTTCTAGGCGCAAAGGTACAGCCACTCATGAGCGAGATCATCGACATCCATGCCCGGGAAATCCTGGATAGCCGAGGCAACCCAACCGTCGAAGTTGATGTGACGCTGGAAGATGGCTCTCTCGGCCGCGCGGCAGTCCCTTCTGGCGCTTCTACGGGTGCGTATGAGGCCCATGAACAGCGTGATGGGGACAAGGCGCGTTATCTCGGCAAGGGCGTGCTGAAGGCCGTTGACGCCGTGAATGGTGAAATCTTCAACGAACTGGCTGGTCTGGACGCAACCGAACAGCGCATGATCGACATGTTGATGATCGATCTGGATGGAACGGAAAACAAGTCCCGCCTCGGCGCGAATGCGATTCTGGGCGTCTCCATGGCACTTGCAAAAGCTGCTGCCGAGAGCTCGGCTATGCCCCTCTACCGATATGTGGGTGGACCCAATGCCCGCGTTCTGCCGACGCCGATGATGAACATCATCAATGGCGGCGCGCATGCTGACAATCCGATCGACATCCAGGAATTCATGGTCATGCCAGTCAGCGCAGAGAGCCTCTCTGAATCCGTGCGCATGGGTGCCGAAGTCTTCCATGCGCTGAAGAAAACCCTGAGTGATGCAGGCCACAATACGAATGTCGGCGACGAAGGCGGGTTTGCGCCAAATCTGGCATCTACTGACGAAGCCATCGGTTTTGTGATGAAGGCTATTGAGAAGGCTGGATACAAACCTGGAGAGGACATGGCATTGGCGCTCGATGCGGCCTCTACAGAGTTCTACAAGAACGGCAAATATGAGCTTGCCGGGGAAGGGAAATCCCTCGGCTCCGACGAATTCGCAGCCTACCTGGCCGATCTTTGCGCCCGCTATCCCATCATCTCCATTGAAGATGGTATGGCCGAAGATGATTGGGATGGCTGGGTCGCCTTGACCGAATCAATCGGTGACAGGGTTCAGCTAGTGGGCGACGATCTGTTCGTAACCAATCCGGATCGTTTGTCTATCGGCCTTCAAAAAGGCGCGGCGAACTCCATTCTGGTGAAGGTCAATCAGATCGGCACATTGTCCGAAACGCTCGACGCGGTCGAATTGGCGCATCTTCATGGCTATACGGCGGTCATGTCCCACCGTTCTGGCGAGACAGAGGACGCAACGATCGCAGACCTCGCCGTTGCGACCAATTGCGGACAGATCAAGACGGGGTCTCTTTCTCGTTCCGACCGTATTGCCAAATACAACCAGCTGATTCGCATAGAAGAAGAGCTGGGACCTGTTGGTATCTTTGCCGGCCGCTCGCGCATCAACGCTGCCTAGCGGTCTGGGCCCGTCCATCGGGCCGGCGGCGATCACGCTCTCTTAACCATAACCGGATTAGGTGAGGTTATGAAATCGCGACTCGAGGCCGCCGGCCTGTCTCTTCTTGTGCTCTATTTCGCCTACCACGCGTTTGCGGGGGAGAAGGGGCTTGGGCGTTGGTCCGATGCCCAGATGGAGTTGGAGGATCGCAAGGCTGAACTCGCCAACCTCGAGAGCGACTTGAATCGTCTCCAGGTCGATATCAGACGCCTGACTCCGGGATCGGTGGATCCTGATTTCGTGGAAGCCATGGCGCGGGACAAGCTGGCTTTTGTCTATCCGAATGAAATTGTTCTCGTCTCTTCGGAACCAAGCTCTGCAAATTGACATAGTTGTTCTGACTTGTCGTTGCGTAATCGCGCATACATAAGTCTGGAAAAGGGTTGGAGCGAACTTATGGCGACTAAAGCAAGAAGTACCAAAAAGGCACCTTCAAAGACCAGCAAGGCGGAGATGCTGAAATATTATCGGGCCATGCTCCTGATACGCCGGTTTGAGGAAAAAGCCGGACAGCTTTACGGCATGGGCAAGATTGCTGGTTTCTGTCACCTTTACATTGGCCAGGAAGCGGTCGTGACGGGCATGCAAGCCTGTTTGAAGGATGGCGACCAGATCATCACAGGGTATCGCGATCATGGTCACATGTTGGCATGCGACATGGACCCACGTGGCGTGATGGCGGAACTCACAGGTCGCATCGGCGGGCTTTCCAAAGGGAAGGGCGGATCGATGCACATGTTTTCCAAGGAAAAGAATTTCTATGGAGGCCATGGGATCGTTGGAGCTCAGGTTCCGATTGGCACCGGCCTTGGATTCGCCAACAAATATCGCGGAACGGACAACGTTGCCCTTGCATATTTCGGGGACGGCGCCGCCAATCAGGGGCAGGTCTACGAAGCATTCAACATGGCGTCGCTCTGGGATCTGCCAGTCGTCTATGTCATCGAGAATAACATGTACGCGATGGGCACAAGTGTGGCGCGGCACGCCTCGGAAACCGAACTCTACAAGCGCGGCATTTCATTCGAAATCGAAGGCGAGGAAGTCGATGGCATGGATGTCATGGCTGTGCGCGAAGCAGGCGAAAAAGCCGTCAAATATGCTCGTTCCGGAAAAGGTCCGTACATACTGGAAATGAAGACTTATCGGTATCGCGGCCACTCCATGTCGGACCCTGCCAAATACCGGAAACGGGAAGAAGTCGACGACATCCGATCGCACCACGATCCAATCGAGGGCCTGAAGGGCCAGCTTCTTGAACTGGGACATGCAAGCGAAGACGAACTCAAGAACATCGACAAAGAGATCAAGGGCATCGTCAAGGAAGCCGCCGACTATTCTCTTGAGAGCCCGGAGCCCGATCCATCCGAACTCTGGACTGACGTCCTGAAAGACGTCGAGGTCGCCTGATGCCAGGAAAGAAAGCACCTCGACTGTCCGCCATCCTGTTTTCCGGAGCACATTAATGTCCGTAGATATTCTCATGCCCGCCCTGTCTCCGACCATGGAAGAGGGCACATTGTCGAAATGGTTGAAGCAGGAGGGGGACACTGTCTCCTCCGGCGACATCATTGCCGAAATCGAAACTGACAAAGCCACAATGGAAGTCGAAGCGGTGGACGAGGGCGTTTTGGCCAAGATCCTCATTCCCGAAGGCACCGAAGGCGTAAAGGTCAATGCCGTCATTGCCGTGCTCGCAGAGGAAGGCGAAGATGCCGCCAAGGTGGAAGCCAAAGGCGATGCTGGCGGCCAGGCCACCGAAGAGCCGGCCGACTCTGGTGAGGGTATGAAAACAGAGGAGACGGGCGACGAAGTCGAGGCCCCGAAGGCTGCCGTTTTGTCAGACCCGAGCATCCCCGAAGGCACTTCCTTTACCGACACGACGGTGCGGGACGCATTGCGCGACGCCATGGCTGAAGAGATGCGCCGTGACGAATCCGTTTTCGTAATGGGTGAAGAGGTGGCCGAGTATCAAGGTGCCTATAAGGTCACACGGGAACTGCTTCAGGAATTCGGCGCACGCCGTGTGGTGGATACACCGATCACGGAACATGGGTTTGCCGGGCTTGGGGTAGGGGCCGCCTTTGCAGGACTCAAACCCATCGTCGAATTCATGACCTTCAATTTCGCCATGCAGGCCATCGACCAGATCATCAACTCGGCGGCCAAGACCCTATACATGTCAGGTGGCCAGATGGGCTGTCCCATCGTATTCCGTGGCCCCAATGGCGCCGCATCGCGCGTGGGCGCACAGCACAGTCAGGACTATTCGGCATGGTATGGCCAGATCCCTGGGCTGAAAGTGGTTGCGCCATATGACGCCGCCGACGCGAAAGGCCTGCTCAAGGCGGCTATCCGCGATCCGAACCCGGTCGTATTCCTTGAACATGAGCTACTGTACGGAAACAGTTTCCCGGTTCCTGATCTCGACGATCATGTCCTGCCTATCGGCAAGGCGGCCATTAAGCGATCCGGCTCAGACGTAACGCTCGTCGCGCATTCCCGAATGGTTGGATTTGCGCTGCAGGCCGCCGAGACGCTTGCAGAGCAAGGCATTGACGCAGAAGTCATAGACCTGCGTACAATCCGTCCGCTCGACACAGAAACAGTGATCGAAAGCGTGAAGAAAACCAATCGCATTGTCTGTTGTGAAGAAGGCTGGCGTTTCTTCGGCGTCGGGGCGGAGATTGCGGCCACAGTGACGGCCGAAGCGTTTGATTATCTCGACGCACCACCTGCCCGTGTCCATCAAAAGGATGTGCCCCTGCCTTATGCGGCCAATCTGGAGGCGATGAGCCTTCCGAATGCCGATGATATTGTCGAAGCTGCGCGGAGAGTTTGCTATGTCGACTGAGAAACGAGAACTCAAATCGCCGCCATCTGTTGAGGGCGCTGACATCGCTCAGGAAATGATCCGGTTCTGGATCGCAGACAATACAGACCATGTAAGCCTGCGTGTCGGCGAAGCAGCTGATCCGGCGACGGAGCCAACCATGTGGGGCTTCATCCTGGGCGACATCGCCAAGCATGTCACAGACGCTTTCAAGGATCATCATCCAGACGGCCCTGAAAAGGAAGAGATCATCAAGGAGATCGTGACCGGCTTCCTGAATCGCATCCAGTTCGGCCCGAAATCACCGGGCGATGTCCAGAAGATGGGGGACTGATATGGCTATCAATATCACCATGCCCGCCCTGTCTCCGACAATGGAAGAGGGCACGCTTGCAAAATGGTTGGTAAAGGAAGGTGACACCGTTTCCTCCGGTGACATCATTGCCGAGATTGAGACCGACAAAGCTACGATGGAAGTCGAGGCAGTGGATGAAGGTGTTGTCGCCAAGATCCTCATTGAGGCCGGTGCGGAAGGCGTAAAGGTCAATGAAGTGATCGCCATCCTTGCCGAGGAAGGTGAAGACGCCTCCTCAGTCAAAGCGCCCGCCAAGTCAAATGCACCGAAAGACAAGGCAGAAGCCGCGCCTAAACCGGAAGAACCGAAACCGGCCGCCATGGTAGAGACTACTGCCCCGGCAAAGAAAGCGGACAGCGCAGCTACGCCTTCCAAGTCACCCCTGCCATCCGCAACCTCATCAGATGGCCGCATCAAGGCCAGCCCCTTGGCACGCCGGATTGCGGAGATGAAAGGTCTAGACCTTTCGGGACTGACGGGGACTGGTCCGCGCGGCCGGATCATCAAGCGCGACGTCGAGAACGCCAAAGCCGCACCGTCTGGCGCGAGCGCGGGGGCTGCAACCCAACCGGATGGCCTAATCCTGCCGCAGGTCCTGGACGATCGGGTCTATGCGCCTGACAGTTATGAACTCGTGCCACTGGACGGCATGCGCAAGACTGTCGCCAAGCGTCTGACGACCAGCTTCATGCAGGTTCCGCATTTCCCGCTGAATATCGATCTTGAGCTCGATCATCTGCTTGCGAGCCGTGCTGCGATCAATGCTGCGGCACGCGAAGGCGTGAAGGTTTCGGTCAATGATATGCTCATCAAGGCTGCCGCCATGGCTCTGATGGACGAGCCGGATTGCAATGCATCCTATACCGACAAAGGTATCGCCTATCACAAGCATGCCAATGTTTCGGTTGCTGTCGCGATTGAAGGAGGCCTGATCACGCCAGTTGTGTTCAGCGCGGAGACCAAAGGCCTGGCAGAGATATCGGAAGAGATGAAGGATCTTGCGACCCGGGCGCGGGAGCGGAAGCTGAAGCCGCAGGAATATAGCGGCGGCACATTTAGTATTTCCAATCTCGGCATGTTCGGAATCAAGAGCTTTGCCTCAATTATCAATCCACCTGAAGGCATGATCCTGTCAGTCGGCGCGGGTGAAAAGCGCGCTATCGTCGACGCCAAGGGAAATATTGTTGCCCGTACCGTCATGACGGTAACGCTCACCTGTGACCACCGCGTGGTTGGTGGGGCGGAGGGAGCCAAATGGCTTCAGGCTTTCAAACGGTATGTTGAAACCCCCGAAGCCATGCTGCTCTGATGACGCGGCTCGGGATGATGCTTGTCAGCCTGACCCTCCTCGCCGGATGCTCCGAGGAAAGCGTTTCCACGGACAATTCGTCGGGCATGAATGAGGCGGATATTCGCATGATCGCTGGCGAGCTTGCGATCCAGAAAGGCATCAGCCTTTTGTGCGACAGGGAGGCTACAGACCAGCTTTCGGAGTTCATGGAAGACCTGCGCTACGAAGGACTAGCTCGGGAGCTTCGCGAAGATGTTGCCGCTGACAGCGTTGTTCTGATGAACAAGATTTCTGTGGAAGAACCGGAATACATTTGCACGCCTGAAATGTTCGAGAGCGCGGATTTGCGCGTCTCCCAGGCGCTTCTGGCATGGGATGAAATGAGAGGAATTACCCAATGAGTACGCAGTACGACCTCATCGTGATCGGATCCGGGCCCGGCGGGTATGTTTCGGCCATTCGCGCGTCGCAGCTGGGCATGAAGACGGCCATCGTCGAACGTGAAAGCCTCGGTGGGATTTGTCTGAACTGGGGCTGTATCCCGACCAAAGCGCTGCTGCGGTCGGCGGAAGTCCTGCACCTGGCCAAGAACGCAAAGGAATTCGGTCTGAAAATCGACAAGGCCGATTTTGACCTCGATGCTGTCGTGAAGCGTTCACGCGGCGTGGCGAACCAGCTATCGACCGGAGTCAAATTCCTGATGAAGAAAAACAAGATCGACGTTATCGAAGGCACCGCCCGTCTCGAAAAAGGTACGCAGGCACCAAAAGTCATCGTCAAAGGCAAAGATGGCAAGGAAACGTCCTTCCAAGCCAAGCACGTCATGTTGGCGACGGGCGCGCGGGCGCGGGACATCCCGCAAGCCGGTCTGGTTGCAGACAAGAAACTGATCTGGACTTATCGTGAAGCCATGACGCCGGATGTCATGCCAAAGCGGCTGTTGGTCATAGGATCAGGTGCGATCGGCATTGAATTCGCTAGTTTCTATCATGAACTGGGTGCAGAGGTGACAGTCGCTGAAGTGATGGATCGCATTCTGCCGGTGGAAGACGAGGAAATTTCGAAACTCGCGGAAAAGGACTTCAAGAAGCAAGGCCTGAACATTGTTACAGGCGCGAAAGTCGAAAATCTGAAAGCGGGCAAGTCCACCGTTACAGCAGAAATTACAGACAAGTCCGGCAAGAAGGAAAACAAGGAATTCGACCGGGCGATTCTCGCAGTTGGGATTGTCGGCAATGTTGAAGATCTTGGCCTCGGAGATCTGGGCGTAAAGGTCGAGAAGACCCATGTGACCGTGGACAATTTTGGCCGTACCGGGGTCAAAGGTCTATACGCAATCGGCGATCTGACGGGCCCGCCATGGTTGGCCCACAAGGCCTCTCATGAAGGTGTGGTTTGTGTGGAAGGTATCGCCGGGGCCGATCATGCCGAACCTTTTGATCCCTGGAACGTTCCAGGCTGCACTTACGCGCACCCGCAGGTCGCCAGCGTCGGTCTGACTGAAAAAGCCGCAAAGGAAAAAGGCTACGATATCAAGGTTGGCCGCTTCCCCTTCATCGGCAATGGCAAGGCCATAGCAATGGGCGCCTCTGAAGGCCTCGTAAAAACCATCTTCGACAAGAAGACCGGGGAATTGCTCGGCGCGCACATGATCGGCGCAGAAGTCACCGAACTGATCCAGGGCTATGTTATCGCGCGCCAGGGTGAGTTGACCGAGCAGGATCTCGCTCACACAATCTTCCCGCATCCGACCATTTCGGAGAGCATGCATGAATCCGTTCTGGATGCCGAAGGCCGTGTGATACATATCTAGGGACCAGTCGCACCGTGCGACGGTCGCGGGGGCGTTCCATGAAACTCAAAATCGGTCCGGGTGCTCTTGTCGCCGCGGGCTTCATTGGACCTGGCACGGTCACTGCTTGCACGCTCGCCGGCGCAAATTTCGGCTATGCCCTCATCTGGGCGTTGGTCTTCGCCACCTTTGCCACAATCATCTTGCAAGAGATGGCGGCCCGACTTGGCATCGTTTCCGGCAAGGGATTGGCAGCCGCCATGACCGCCCCCGAAAATGGGCCGATCATCAGATGGTCCATAATAGTTCTTGGCGTTTCGGCACTCGCTGTCGGTAATTCAGCTTACGAGGCAGGAAATCTTGCTGGTGGAGCGTTGGGGCTTGAGGCTCTGGTGGGATCCTTCGGCATTTCACACAAACTGATTGTATTGGTTCTAAGCACAGTTTCTGGCGGATTTCTTCTGTTTGGACACTACCGGCATATCGAAAAACTGCTGATTAGCCTGGTTCTGCTCATGAGCGTCGCCTTTGCAGGCAGTGTCCTCATCACGCGACCTGATATGTCCGCATGGTTTGGAGGTCTGTGGCCGACCGTACCCGATTCTGGATTGCTGGCAGCCATCGCTTTGATTGGCACGACCATCGTTCCGTACAATCTGTTTCTCCACGCCTCGACGGTTCGTGATAAGTGGCCAGACAGGTCTGCGACGGCGTTGCGAGCGGCGCGAACGGACACGGCTATATCAATCGGTTTGGGCGGGATCGTCTCCATTCTGGTTTTGTCGACCGCAGCGGCTAGCCTGTTCGGATCAGGCATAGCTGTCAGTTCTGCCGCTGATATGGCATCTTCAATCGAGCCAGCCTACGGGCCGTTTGCAAAATATCTGGTTGGCGTCGGCCTATTCGGCGCCGGACTTTCGTCATCAATTACCGCGCCGTTGGCGACATCCTATGCCATGTCCGAGTTCGGCGGCTTCCCACGTAATGGTCGCGTGTTTCGCGGCATTGCGCTCACCGTTCTAATCGTTGGGACCGCTGTCGCTTTGCTAGGCGTCCGCCCCATAAGCATCATACTTTTCGCGCAGATTGCGAATGGGCTGATATTGCCAATTATCGCAGTGTTCCTGCTTATCGCAATGAACCGACGCAGATTGTTGGGTGACCACGTCAATTCATGGCTGACCAACTTACTGGGCATGGCAGTCGTCGTAATTACCTTTGGCCTTGGCTTGCGCCTTATCCTGAGAGCCCTAAATGTGTGGTCATGAGCCGCACAATTTGTCTGAACTCTGATATCGGGGAATTGCCGGGCGAAACTGGTCGCGCAATGGATCGTGCAATCCTTGATGTGGTCAGCCGGTGCAGTATCGCCTGCGGCGGCCACGCTGGTGACGATGATAGTATGCGAGCGACGCTGAAAGCTGCCAAGGCGCGCCACGTGGTCGTCGGTGCGCATCCATCTTATCCGGACAGGCAAAACTTCGGGCGCAAAAGCATGAAGATGCCGCAAGATGTACTGGAATCATCGCTCCGTCAGCAGGTGAGAGCGCTTGGCAGTTTTGCGAGAGGTCAAGGCATAGCGATCGACCATCTCAAACCCCATGGCGCATTGTACAATGACGCTTCGCGGGATCCCACGCTTGCAGAATTCATCGTGCGCCTCACACGTGAAGCACGCATACGGGCCGTAATTGGGCCGCCTGATTCCATGCTGGCCAAGATTGCCCACGCTACGGGCACTGATTTTCTGGCCGAAGGCTTTGCGGACCGCACATACGCCCGCGATGGCTCGCTACTCGCGCGAGGTGAGTCAGGTGCAGTGATCCACGAGGCGGATGCTCAAGCAGCGCAGGTAATAAGCATAATCGAGGACAGCACGGTCATAGCCGCGGACAACCAAGTGATTTCTCTCCAAGTGGACACAATCTGTCTTCACGGAGATACTGCAGGAGCAGTCCAATCCGCACTCGCACTCAGAGAAGCGCTTCACTCACGGGGTATCGAAATCAAGGCACAGGCCGCGCCGTGAAGGCACCGGTTATCGTGCCATGCGGTGACGATGCGCTGAGGCTTGTCATGCGGGCGACGGAAGACCGTCAGGCTATTGCACGCGCCCTGCGTGGCAGCCGCATTTGGGATGAGGTTGTGATCGGTCGGGAAAGTGTAACGGTTCAATTTGACCCTTCCGCCCTAGGCCCAGCCAAGGCGCTGGCCATGTTGAAACAAGCGGTAATGGCTGACATTAACGCGGCAGTTGTCGACGCGCCGAATTTAAAGTTGCTGGTACGGTCTGATGAGGCCAATGCGCCCGACCTTGCGGACTGTGCGGCGGCGAACAACTGCTCTAGCAATGAGTTTCTAAATATCTTGGTTCGCTCGAATTTAAGTGTCGACATGCTCGGATTCGCGCCCGGTTTTGCGTATCTGTCGGGTGTCGATCCAAATCTGTTGGGGGGTAGGCTGGATCACCCCCGTCAGCGGGTCAAAGCCGGTTCTATTGGCTTTATCAAAGGCTATCTCGGCATTTATGCTCTGGACGGGCCAGGGGGCTGGCCAATTATTGGCCGGACCGATGCGATGCTCTTCGACAAAACGGCGCGAGATCCTTTTGTCCTCTCGCCGGGTGCCGAAGTTCAAATAGAGTGGGTCTGACGTGACGCTTCGCATCATGAATGCCGGGCCACAGGCGACCCTGCAGGGCAACCAGAGAGCGGGATATCGCTATTCTGGTATTCCGTCATCCGGGCCTGCTGACCCCGTTTCCCATGCGATCGCAAACCATCTGGTTGGGAATCACGCGAGCACGACCGGAATCGAGATCACCTATGGACCCTTCTCGGTAGAGTTTCAGGCATCCGCAGCAATCGCGCTTACCGGAGCGGTGGCTCCGACCAGCTTGAATGGTCGTGTGGTTTCATTTCACGAGACACACTTCGTCAAGCAGGGCGATTTTCTGGAAGTCGGCCGTCCGGACCATGGGCTGCGAACCTATCTGGCGATCTCTGGTGGAGTTGTGGGTGATGAGTTCCTGGAGAGCGAGTCCACCTATATTCCTGCAGGCTTGGGTGGTTTTGATGGCCGGGCGCTCCGGTCTGGGGATGTGGTTGAAACGAGCCCCCGCACAAAACCCCGCCGGGAAACGACACCTGAAACGCTGCTGTTTCCACTCGGCAACAGTTTTGCTCTGCGGGCGAGCGAAGGGCCTGACTATACAGACGACTGCACTCATCTTTGGACGGAGCAATACAAGGCAACACGCCGAGCTAGCAGAATTGGTATCGAGCTGGATGGCGCGTTTCCCAAAATAGATTCCATCGAAAACCTGCCGAGCGCCGGAATTTTCCCTGGCGCATTGCAGTTGCCGCCGCAGGGAAGGGGGTTCCTACTATTACCAGACTGTCAGACCACAGGAGGTTATCCGCACATTCTGCAGGTTAACCGGTCTGACCGACACCTACTGGGTCAGATCCGGCCCGGCGATTCTATCTTGTTCCTGCACAGGACGCGGGAGCAAGCGGCCGACGATCTGATAAAGAAGCAGAAATTGATTGCATCCTGGATCGGTGGGTTCCGAGTGTAGCCGAGCTGGCCGCACGTTCGAAGTGTAAACAAAACCTTGATAGAGGGTGTTGTGCAATTTCCGGGAGCCGTTCATGGAAGGCGATCAGTACATGATGTGCGCCGTCTCTGAGCATCGCGCCAATGAACGTTGATGCCGGTCCGCCAAGTTGTCGTGGAATGCTAATCCATGAATCGCATAATCATCATTATGGGAAATGATGCTGATGTATTATTTAATGAAATCAAGGCGCAAGCCATCATGCCCAGGTATCACGCCGGTCGGAAGTTCTTTGCAGAGCGTTTGGTAATCCATGTCGACATGCATGTTCGTCAGTACTGCCAGGCGCGGCGATATATCCGCGATCCACTCCAATGCCTGATCAAGATTTGCATGCGATGGGTGCGGCGCGTACCGCAATGCGTCGATGATGAGTGTATCACTCCCCTTCAGTGCTTCCAGCGTTTCTTCTGGTAGTCCGTTAACGTCATTACAGTAGGCGAGATTACCTATACGAAAACCGAGGCAGCGAATGCGGCCATGCTCCATATCGAGTGGCAAGAATTCAATACCGCCGCCGGCACCGGAAATCTTAACCAACTCGAGCGGCACAAGTTCATCTTGCAGGTCCAGGATCGACGGGTAACCACCCTTCCCCTCGAAACAATATGAAAACCGTTCTGTCAGAGTGCCGCGAGTTTCAGCGCTCAGATAAGTGGGTATTGGCTTGCGTTGGCGAATGCAGATCGGTCGCACATCATCAATTCCGTGGCTCTGGTCGGCATGGTCATGCGTATACAGGATCGCGTCCAGGTGGCCGATCTGTTCGGCAAGCAACTGTTCTCGCAGATCTGGCGACGTATCGATCAGGACATTTGTGGATGCGCCATGAGCGTCGAACGACTGAACGAGCGCCGAGCATCGCAGGCGGCGATTTTTTGGTTCCGTTGGATCGCACGCGCCCCAATCGCCACCGACGCGTGGAACGCCGCCGGATGAGCCCGTGCCCAGCAGTGTGAAGATACCTGTCGCCATCAGTTCGGTATTCTCGAGAAAAGGCGCATGGCGTTGTCGGTCGTTGTTTTCAGGACGTCGTCGAGTGGAATACTCTTTAGGCTTGCGAGCGCTTCAGCAACGTGAATGAGATAGGAGGGTTCATTGCGTCGCCCGCGCATCGGCACCGGCGCGAGATAAGGACAGTCAGTTTCAAGGATCAGGCGGTCCATCGGGACATCTGTAATCACTTCCCTGACTTCCCGCGCGCTCTTGAAGGACAGTATGCCTGATACGGACACGAATCCTCCAAGGTCGAGGCCGCGCTGGGCCAGCCGCGCGCCACCCGTATAGCAATGCAACAGCGGGACGAAACTTCCCTTTTCGAACTCCTCTTCAAGGATATCGCCCATCATTTCATCAGCTTCACGTGTGTGCAGGATGAGCGGCAGGCCCGTCTGTCTGGCCGCTTCGACATGCGTTCTCAGACTGTTTATCTGTGCATCCTCTGCGCTGTAGCCATAATGGAAATCGAGGCCGGTTTCGCCTATGGCAACCACATTGGGATCCGCCGCCCCGTTGACCAGATCATTGACCGACAGATCGGTGAAATCCTTGCTGTGATGAGGATGGACGCCGATCGAGCACCAGATGCCCGGATGTGCCTGCGCAATCGACCTGACCGCCTCGAAATTGTCGAGACGATCACAGATTGCGAGCATACGCTTCACACCGGCCTCGTCAGCCCGTGTGAGCACGTCGCCCAGATCGTCGGCAAACGTCTCGCCGTGCAAATTCACATGCGTATCAAACATAGCTGACGACTTAATGCGCCTTTGCAGCGCTATAAAGCCCTGCAATCAGCTTGGATGCCGTTTGAGCAGGATCCATCTTCAGGGCGCGCGCTTCGCCAGCGAGCCGGGATACTTCCAGCCAAGCCTTGGCTGCGGCGGGCTCCTGTTCTGCGCGCTGCGCCAGCCATGTCAGAATTTCCTCCTGAAACGCCTGCATGGCGGTATCGTCAGCACTTGCTGTCTGGAGCGCGTCCGTCACTAGCCCGTCATTCGGTCTCGGCAGGCTGCGCAAAAGGACCTTGGCCGCGTGAGATGCCGCGAGACCTGCCGGCGTAGATAACTGTATTCCCAAGCCTGGTCGCCCCTTGGACAAAGACGCGGCTTCAGCCGGCGCGGTGGCGGTTTCCAATGCGCGTTTTGTATCTTCATCACCCAGTGCCGAGACTCGCAGGACTCTGCAGCGCGACCGAATGGTTGGCAGGATAGGTGTCGTTCCATGATTCACCAGAAACAGGATGCTATGCTCCGGTGGTTCTTCAAGTGTCTTGAGCAAGGCATTCGCACCATTTCGATTCAATTCGTCCAGCGAGTCGATAATGCCGACGCGCCACCCACCTTGTGCGGGCTTGAGGGAAAAGAACTGGATCAGCTCACGCACCTGATCGACCGAGATATCCTGGCGTAGCTTGCCTTTGTCGTTCAACTCGCGATGTACCACGCGCAAATCGGGATGAGCGCCGGTAAGACAGGTTCGCGCAACCGGGTCAGAAGAATCTGCATCAAGCGGCGCTGCTTCCCGGCCGCGAGCGCCGAGCATGTAAGCGGCGAGCCGGTTTGCCATTGTGGCCTTACCGATTCCTGATGGCCCTTCGATCAGCCAGCCATGGTGTAGCTTGCCGGTTGTTGCCGATGCCAGAAACGAAGCCTCAGCCGTATCGTGCCCATACAGAGGCCAGGCGATGCTCATCCTGCCATCTCATTCAATGCATAAGTTTGAGACACGATGCGCCAGGCTGCTGCGTACACGCTGGCGATATCCCGAGAAGCATCTATCAGTTTGCAACGCAGAGGCTCTTCTTGCGACAGCGAAATAAATCCCTGACGGACTGCGTGATGAAAGTCAGTAGCGCGCTTTTCAAAGGCATCGTCCGGACCATTGCGCGCAGATCTGCGGCCTGCGGTGGTTTCGAGGGGGGCATCAAGAACGAGCGTCAGTGTTGGTACCGTGTCTCCCAAGACGGTGCTTTCCATCGATTTGAGGACATTGGACGAGACGCCGCCTTTGACACTTTGATACACGCTCGTGGAGTCCGCAAAGCGATCACAGATCACCCATTTTCCCTCAGCCAGTGCAGGCCGTATCAATTTTTCCAAATGGTCACTGCGGGCGGCATTCATCAGCAAGGCTTCGCTCATTGGCGACCAGTCCGCGCCAGCGGGCGGATGCAATGCAAGTTCGCGAACAGCTTCTGCCAGTGGAGTGCCGCCGGGCTCGCGCGTTGTGACGACGTCAAAGCCCTCAGCCCGCAAGCGCTCTGCCAAAGCGTGTTGAAGCGTGGACTTGCCTGTACCTTCACCGCCTTCGAGCGTAATGAATCTGAGGGGCGAGACCTCAGCCATCATTGCCGCCGATCATCTGGCTGAGACCTTCGACTGCTCGGCCGAAGAAGCCGAGCTTCTTGACCGTTGCCTCCGCAACGATAGGCGCTTCGGTTGCAACCTGACCTTCTACAGTCACGACCAGTTTTCCGACCGTGTCGCCAGCGCGGATAGGCGCCTCGAGCGCACCATCAAGAACTATCTCCGATGTCGCTTTCTCAAGCGCAGCCTTGTGGCCGGCTATCGTCATCTTGCTGGCGAGCGAAACCGGCACCAATTGTTGTTGGCCGAGCCAGACTTTGACTTCCGGTAGCTCGACGCTCTCCGGCGTGATCACTTTCAGATCATAGCTCTGGAATGCCATCCGCATCATGCGTTCGCCTTCCTGGGCTCGCGCCGCCATGCTCTCAAGACCGTTGATGACGATTGTACGCCGTACGCCGTCACGAACGGCGGAGGCGGTGAGTCCATATCCCGAAACCTCGAGGTGACCCGTCTTGAGGCCATCAGTGCCTTCAATACTGAGCAATGGATTGCGATTTGCCTGCGTATATTCGCGCCACGTATATGACGGCATGTCGTACCAGTCGTAGTATTGCGGATACTTGTCGATAGTGAGCTTCGCCATCTTGGCGAGGTCTTCTGCAGATATAACGTGGCCAACGGCCTCAAGGCCGGTCGTGTTCTGGAAGTTCGCAGAACTCATGCCGAGTTCATGGGCGAGGGAGGTCATACGCCGTGCAAAGGCTTCCTCTGATCCCGATATACCCTGAGCCAACACGATACAGGCGTCATTGCCAGACATGATGATTACGCCGTGCAGAAGTTCTTCAACGGTTGGCGTATCGCCGGGCGCAAGTCCCATTGTCGATGTACCAGACGGGAAACCACCTCGGCGCCACGCGTCTTCGCTGACGGTGAATTTGTCGGTCAGGGAAATCTCCCCCCGATCAATCAGTTCGAACACGAGGTAGGCCGTCATCATCTTTGTCATGGAGGCGGGGATCATGGGTTCCGCGCCATCCTTGGAGAAGAGTATTGTGCCCGTCTCGTGATCCATGATCACAGCATGACTGGCGGGCGTATCCATGATCTGTGCCTGGGCCGAACCCGTCGCTGCGACTGCCATCAGAATGGCGGTGAGGATCTGGGTTTTTGGCAGCATTGTAAGCCTCCGAAATGTGCTGAACGGTTGGCCGAAACCAATACGGCCCTTTTTCCCGTTTATACAGGAAAAAGGGCCGGTTTGTGGTCAGCGTCAATGGTGGCTATGCGGTCGTCAGGTCAGTTCTGGGAAACCACCCGACCGTTGGATATGCCGTAGCGGTGAAGATCATTGTTTATCCGATCAGCAGCATCCCGGTTCATGAAGGGGCCAACGCGCACCCGGAAAAAGTCTGCGCCATTTACGCGTGCCGGATCAATTTGGGCGCTCATATTGGTCGGCATGGACTGAATGAGGCTCTCAGCGTTCGAAATTTGCGAGAATGCGCCAACTTGAACAAAGTAATTCCCGACCGAAACAGGCTCATAATTTGGCGTGCTGCTCCGGCTCGCGGCGTAAACAGGACTTGGCGCAGAAGCTGTGGTGACTGAGGGCGCGCGCGTTTCATTATTGTCAGAAACCAGAATCGGTTGCGGTTTTGGAGCCATGACAGGAGCAGGGCCCAGATAACGAATTCGCACATTGGCGCGCCCTGCCCCGGTCATGCCGAGTTCCACAGCGGCGCGCTCGGAGACTTGCAACATGGCGCCATCTTCAAAAGGTCCGCGATCATTCACGCGCACAACAATTTCTGTGTTTGTTTCAAGATTCACGACCTGAACCAGGCTCGGCAAAGGCAGGTTCGGATGCGCGGCCATAAGCGCAGATTGGTCGAAGGTTTCGCCATTTGCGGTCGGCAGGCCCTGGAATTCGTCACCATAGATGATGGCCGCGCCGGTTTCATCGAAGACGGGTACGGTTTCAGGCTGAACCGAATGCGTTGCAGCGGGTGTCAGGCTGGTGGCAACACGACGCGCATCTGTTGCCGTTGGGGCACCGGCCCCCTGCTCTGCGACAGGTTCGGGAGCGCCTGCGAGATTTGGCAGAGATTCTGTCAGGACTTCGGACTGTGCTCGTTCTGCAGCGATACGTTGAGCGGCGGCTTGCGGATCAAATGGTTTTGCGGATGTTGGCTGTGTTGCGACAGGCGCAGGTGTGCCACTTATTGGTGCGCTTATGCTGGCATATTCTCTTGTCCCGCTTGCCGGGTTCGAAAATCTCGGCACCGAATTTGAGGAGTTTGAGGCAGACTGTACAGGCGCAGGCTTCGGCGACGTTCCCGGATAACTGAACTGGACCCGTGCTTTGGCTTTCTCTGGGCTGGGCTGGGCCTGGCTTGGTGCAATGAAGACGTTTTGACGTTCTGTTGAAATTCGGGCGCTTGGCTCTTGCGACTTGAAGACGATTGGTGCGGGATCGGCCCATGCGGGCGCTGATACGAAAGCAGCGGCAAAAGTGGCAACAATAAAGGCGGGAAGGCGATCGGTGATTTTGGTCGATGGCGCGCGCATTCGCGATGTAACCTCATTCTGAGTTTCTATTCGGCGCTTTGCGCCTGAACGTCCGGCTTTTCTGCCGTACCTGGCTTGTTTACCACGCCAAGGTGGATGCAGGATGAACCTTCTCTCACGAAACCGCAAATGTCTCTTAGTGATCGATTCACGATTTGCGAGCGGTCAGCATTCGCAGATGAGGGCTTGCAAAACCACTTCCTCTGTTGGACATACCGGGCGCCGGAGGAATGGCAGAGTGGTTGAATGCGGCGGTCTTGAAAACCGTTGAGCCTTCGCGGGCTCCGGGGGTTCGAATCCCTCTTCCTCCGCCATGTGGCCTTACAGTATGCGTGGGTTTCGAGAGCTGACCTTTGGTCAGGCTGGCCATTGGCAAGCGCTTCCTGCAAAACTTTGGCAAAACCAGAACATCAGGAGGATACATGCTCGAAGGTATCAAGGTCGTAGAATATGCGACTTATATGGCAGCGCCAGGCGCAGGATCGATCTTGAGCGATTGGGGCGCCGATGTGGTCAAGATAGAGCCGCCGGGTGGTGACCCGATCCGACTTTTCTTCAAGACGATCGGGACGGACATAACCGACAATCCTGTGTTCGATTTCGATAATCGCGGCAAGAAATCCATCGTGGTCGACACGTCCAAGCCAGAGGGGCAGGAGCTCGTACGCAAGCTCGTGGCCGATGCCGACGTGTTTCTGACCAATGTCCGCCCCGGTGGCCTCGAACGGTCCGGCCTGGATTATGACAGCCTGAAGGAGTTAAACCCGAAACTGGTCTACTGTTCCCTTACCGGATACGGCCTGCAAGGGCCTGATGCGAATCGCCCCGGCTTTGATATTGCGAGCTTCTGGAGCCGCACGGGCGTTGCCAGACTGACCGTTCCGAAAGGCGAAGATCTGTTCGCCAATCGCACGGCATTCGGAGACCATACGACCTCGATGTCGGCTGCAGCCGGAATTTGCGCGGCGCTGGTTGAGGCTGGGCGGACAGGCAAGGGGCGTTTGGTTGAAGCCTCCCTCTTTCGCGCCGGTCTGTACGCACTCGGTTCCGATTTTGCGATCCAGCTCTTTTTTGACCGGGTTGCGTCAACAAAATCCCGCCATGAGCAAAATGTCCCCATCACCAATTTTTTCGAAACCAGAGATGGCAGCTGGATGTGTCTCGTATCCCGGCAAGGTGAAGTCGATTGGGCCCCGATCTGTCGAGCGATCGACCGGGAGGAATTGATTGAAGATGAGCGGTTCACTTCCGCCAAGGCGCGCCGGAAGAACAGGGCCGAAGTCGTAAACATTCTAGATGAGGGGTTCGCAAAATACGACAAGGCCGAGATGGCCAAACGGCTGGATGCGGAATCCCTCGCCTGGGCGCCTGTCCAGACTTTGGCCGAAGTGGCCAAAGATCCGCAAGCCATCGCTGCAGGCGCGATTGTTCAGACACCGAGCGCGAAGGGCGATGGCTCAACTTATGCTTCGCCAGCCTCGCCAGTTCGTTTTCCCGGCGCAGACGACGGGCCTAAAGGCCCCTCGCCCGCATTGGGTCAGCACACTCGGGATGTACTCGATCAACTGGGCCTGACGGACGACGCCATCGCGAGTCTCTATACAGACGGAATTGTTTCTTAGCGGCCCTTGAACTCGGGCGTCCTTTTTTCAAGGATCGCGTCCACTCCCTCCATATGGTCCTCAGTCTTGTGCATGAGGGCCTGAGAGGCGGCGGACATTTCCATGATCGTTTCGTAGGAAGCATTGGTGCCATGACGCATGAGAGTTTTTGCTAGGCGCAAGGCTTGAGGTGGCTGCGCAGCAATCTGCTCGGCCAGCGCCATGGCTTCGTCCATCAGCGTATCGCCCGGGACGACTTTCGAGACGAGACCCCAGTCTTCTGCTGTGGCGGCATCAATGACTTTGCCCGTGAACAGAAGCTCAGCTGCGCGGGATGATCCGATCAGTCGGGGCAGCAGCCATGCGCCGCCATCACCGGGGATCAGGCCAAGCTTCAGGAAGGTGACGCCCATCTTGGCCTTGTCGGAGGCTATGCGAATATCGGCCATGCAGGCGACGTCGCAACCAAGACCAATCGCGGCCCCATTTACGGCCGCGATCATCGGTACTTCAAGATTGTAGAGCGATTTCACAATCAAGTGGATGTTTCGGCGATAACCTTCACGGATGTCATGCGGCGCGCCGCCGAACGCGCCGGTGCCCTCTTTCATCGCTTTCACGTCGCCGCCGGCGGAGAATGCCCGGCCAGCGCCCGTCAAAATCACGCAGCGGATTTCAGCGTCCGCAACAATCTCATTACATGCAGCTGCGATGGCCAAACCATCGCCCTCCGCTCCCAGCGCATTGAGGCTATCGGGGCGGTTCAGCGTCAAGATCATGATGGATCCGCGCTTCTCTGTTGTCACGATCGACATGTCTGGAAATCCTCCGTGTTTTCTGAATGCCTTGCTGGCAGGCGAGCACAGGATTGTCCATCCGGCAAACGGCCGCTTGCCGCGCGGTCAGAGTTTGATTTTTGAGTGAGTGGTGCGGATGAGAGGACTCGAACCTCCACGCCTTGCAGCGCTGGAACCTAAATCCAGTGCGATAACTACAACCATCAGCATCTAGTGGCTTCCCTCTCCACCGTGTGGGCTATGTTGTATTGCGCTCGGGCGCAGATGTGGTGCGTGCCACAGAATATGACGTGAACAATAAGCCACTTGCCGCGAGGGTTAAACTTGATCTCGACTACTTCTCTGTCGGTTGAGCAGTCTACGCCAAATGCGGCTACGTATATGAAGGAATACTGAGGATAGCATGTAAGCGGTCCAAGCTCCCCAAACTAAGCGAAACAAAAACTCGATACAATCGAAGAGCAACTTGTTGTGGGCTGCCTCGTAATTGGAGGCCTCTAGGTCAAATGACTCTACTAGATCAAAAAGTGCGCCCTTCGTTGCCCAATCCAGCATAATTCTGACATCGCTCCAGCTTTCTTCGCGAAGACGGAAATCCGCAAAATAGTCCGCAGTATTGAGTAATAATGTGCCAGCAGCGAACAAACACACGCCGAGCAGCAACCCATATCGAATTGAGAAAAACCCAGTACGGCGATAGTCGGATAGGGCGGCAATTCCATCCACGAATATCAAAGCTACATAGAGACCGCTAACGACTGCAGCTCCGATTGGTAGCAGCCGTCTCAATTCATGATCGCTATCTATTGAATAGAAAATGATCACACCCAAAATCAAGCATACGACGACAACTCGACGAAACCAGACCTGCCACCTCGAATTGTAGTTCATTTGAACCCCTCCCGGTTCAAAGAGTTTACGTCAATTCGAGTTGAAGGCGAAGCACGCGCTTTCCCGCGTGAGTGGTGCGGGTAGAGGGACTCGAACCCCCACGCCTTGCGACACGAGAACCTAAATCTCGCACGTCTACCAATTCCGTCATACCCGCGACGCGATTGCGAACCCGGTGATTGCCATAGTTACAAGGAAGCACCAAGGGGCTTTTCTGACTCTGGGTGACAGAATACTGCCGTCCGCGCCACAGATCATGCCATTTTATGATTCCAGATAGGAATCTGTACGAAGTAGAGCATGTATCAGGGGGCTGTAATCCACTGTCACTGCTGAGGATTACACGGCGTGCCACATGAGTTGGACTCATGGTCGAGAATGGTCGAAGTACGGACCTAAATCCAGTGCGTCTACCAATTCCGCCACATCCGCATGACGGGTTTTCCTACGCGAGCCATGACCACGCTTCAACACCAAACCCACGCAGGGGCTGCGAATTTATTGCTGTTCGCCGTGCAAGGCGCTCAGGATATCGGGAAGTTCAGATTCCAGGTCTTCGGCGATCAGCCCTGCCCCAACGCGGCGTCCGGCTTCGCCATGCAGCCAACTGGCCATGGCCGCCGCGGTGAACGTATCAACACCCTGCGCCATGAGACCGCCTGCAATGCCCGCCAAAACATCGCCAGATCCAGCCGTTGCAAGCCAGTGCGTTGCGTGTGTGTTCACAATGGCCATACCGTCTGGTTTGGCAATAACGGTGTCTGGGCCTTTCAGCAGGACGACGCAGCCAGTCATTCGGGACGCTTTGCGCGTCGCTTCGACCTTGTTTACTTCTGAGTCCAGCAGGTCACCAAAGAGTCGATTGAACTCACCGATATGAGGTGTAATCAGGTCATCTGACCGCAGCTGTCTGTAGAAGCCATCTTTATCATCGGCGAAGACGGTCAAGGCATCTGCGTCGAGAACAGCCTTCGATTTCGATGAAAGCAAACACTCAACATTCTTTTTTGTGCCGGTCGTGATGCCCGCGGCAGGCCCGAGGATCACCGTGCTGGCGGATTCAATACTCTCGCGCAGCTGCTCAGCATCCGACACTTCCTTGAGCATGACAGCAGTCAGATGACTGGCATTTACCGCAACAGCATCCGGCGGAGACAACAGAGTCACGAGCCCGGCACCGGCCCTCAGCCCCGCGCGGCTGGCCAAACGCGCCGCGCCCGTCGATGCGACATTTCCACTGACTACGGCCAAATGACCTCGGGCATGCTTGTGGCTGCCCTGCCCCGGCTGAGGTAGATTGCGTCCCCACAATATGGGGCTGTTTTCGAGCAGTTTGGTCTGAACCGGCACACCAATATCTGCGACGAATATGCCTCCGCAATATGCGGCACCCGGCAACAGGACGTGTGCCGGCCGCAATGCTGCGAATGTGATGGTTCCTTCTGCTCGGAAACACACGCCAAGTGGTTTGGCCGACTCTCCATGAATACCAGAAGGCACATCAATCGAGACAACGCGGCCGCCGCGCTCCGCCAGCTTTGCTGGAACGCC
>NZ_DFME01000121.1:25356-36256 GCF_002375605.1 Hyphomonas sp. UBA3601
GCGATGAACCCATCTCCGCCATTGCCACCTGGGCCACACAGAACCTGGATGCGGCCTTCCGGCCATTGTGCATGGACGAACTCGGCTACGGCGTTTCCAGCGCGTTGCATGAGGTCGAAGCTGTCAGTGCCGCTGGAAAAAAGTGCTTCTTCTGCGGCCCGCATTTCCTGCGGAGTAAGAATAGGTCTGCCCATAGTGCAGGCTCATAGCACGCGCGTATCGGATTCGCTGCCCAGCTGCTGAATTTTCAGACCTTCGGCGCTGCGTTCCAGAGTGGTAACTGAGCAATAGGTTGGGCGGAAAACAAGCGTCTCGGCACGTTGCTGAAGCTTGCTGACGACTGCATTGATTGCCACGAAATGTGTGAAGACGACTGTATTGTCGGGAAGGCCTTCCAGGCGAGCGATCATGGCATCTCGCCAGGCACGATGTGTGCTGGCTTCATTTTCCCATGTGCCGCCCATGAAAACGCGCAGCCATTCAACGCGATCGTGTATGTCTTTCGGGGTCGAAATTTCCGACACTTCCTCAATGATACTTGCGGTTAGACCAAGACGTGCCTCCAGCGGGCGCGCCGTCTCGCGGCATCTCTGCATCGGGCTGCTGACAATGTGGCTCACGCCCAGAGCGTGAAGTTCTGTTGCAGCAGATTCGGCCTGACGGTGCCCAAGATCGCTCAAACCCGGGTTGGGATGGTTGCCCCAACTCGCGGCAGCTTCCCCATGACGGACGAGATAGAGCATGAATCCTCCAAAGCCAGCGGCTGTTCCGACTTTCAATAATTGTAAGTCCGATCACCCTTGAGGAAGGGAACCGGTGCGAGATGGTTTCAAACCTGCTTCGCGCAAATATCCAACAGATTCAATCATTCACCCAACGATACTCTAAGGTCGCGCCTTGAACTGCAGCGACGTACGAACAGGCAATTCCTTTGCCGGATCTGCAATATGCATTAGAGGTCAGAAGGTGTTTCGCACAAAATAAGGGCAGCAAAGTCCAAAATTCGATCACGCCCTATCAACCTGATGCTAACTCTCATACTGGGTCTCGCTTCCATCGCAGAAGGCGCATACCCGTTGACTACACGAACCAAACGGCTGGGAGATACGGGCCATGAAGAAAATTGAGGCGATCATCAAACCTTTCAAACTGGATGATGTTAAGGAGGCGCTGCAAGAGATTGGTCTGCAAGGAATGACCGTTGTTGAAGCCAAAGGCTTCGGGCGCCAGCGCGGACACACGGAACTCTACCGCGGTGCGGAGTACGTGGTCGACTTCCTGCCCAAGCTTAAGATTGAAATTGTGCTTGCCGACAGTGCGGTAGAAGGCGCAGTCGACGCGATCAAGAAAGCTGCTCATACTGACAAGATCGGTGACGGCAAAATCTTCATTTCTGACATCACTGATGCGGTAAGAATCCGCACGGGCGAAACAGGCGACGCAGCCCTTTAAGGGCTAGGTCGTCTAATACCAAAAACTACAGAAGCTGTTTACTGGAGGGCAAATTCCAATGGCCGATAACCTGTTGAAACTTATGAAGGATGAGGACGTCCAATACGTCGACCTTCGCTTCACCGACCCTCGCGGGAAGATGCAGCATGTTTCTTTTCACAAGAACATGGTCGAAGATGATTTCTTCACCGAAGGTCAGATGTTCGACGGCTCATCCGTCGCTGGCTGGAAAGCCATCAACGAGTCCGATATGGTGCTGATGCCTGACACCAGCACGGCCATGATTGACCCATTCTTCCAGCAGACCACGCTGGCTGTAATGTGTGATATCCTCGACCCGATCACGGGGCAGGCCTACAATCGCGACCCACGCACAACGGCCAAGAAGGCCGAAGCATATGTGAAGTCGAGCGGCGTGGGCGACACGGTATTCTTTGGCCCCGAAGCTGAGTTCTTTGTGTTCGATGATGTTCGCTGGTCCACTGAGCCCCACAAGACCGGATACAGCTTCGACTCGACCGAACTGCCGGTGAACACCGACAAAGAGTACCCGATGGGCAATATGGGCCATCGCCCAGGACCTAAAGGCGGCTATTTCCCTGTTCCGCCGGTCGACTCCGAACAGGACATGCGCTCTGAAATGCTTTCCGTGATGGCCGACATCGGCCTTGATCCTGAGAAGCATCACCACGAAGTGGCGCCAGCACAGCACGAACTGGGGCTGAAATTCTCGACGCTCACCACGATGGCAGATCGTCTTCAGCTTTATAAATACGTAATCCACAATGTGGCAGCGTCTTACGGCAAGACGGCAACCTTCATGCCGAAGCCGATGTTTGCCGACAACGGGTCCGGTATGCACGTTCACCAGTCTATCTGGTCCGGTGGCAAGCCGCTCTTTGCCGGTGACCAGTATGCTGGCCTGTCTGAGCAGTGCCTGTATTACATCGGCGGCATCATCAAGCATGCGCGCGCTCTGAATGCCCTCACCAACCCTTCGACGAACAGCTACAAGCGCCTCGTCCCCGGTTACGAAGCACCCGTGATGCTCGCCTATTCTGCGCGCAACCGGTCTGCCTCAATCCGTATTCCGTTCGGTTCCAATCCGAAAGCAAAGCGTATCGAAACACGCTTCCCGGACCCTACGGCAAACCCGTACCTGGCCTTCGCCGCCCTGCTCATGGCTGGTCTTGATGGTATCGAAAACAAGATCCATCCGGGCGACGCCATGGATAAAGACCTTTACGATCTGCCGCCTGAAGAGGCGAAATCGATCCCGCAAGTGTGCGGCTCACTGCGAGAAGCGCTTGCAGCGCTCGACGCAGACCGTACATTCCTTACTAAGGGCGGCGTGTTCGATGACGACCAGATCGATGCTTATATTGAGCTGAAGATGGAAGAGAACATGCGCTATGAACTCCACCCACATCCGGTGGAATTCGACATGTACTACAAGGTCTAGGGGCCTGTTCTCTCTCTCCTCTAACCCTTGTAGAGGCCGGTATCGCAAGGTACCGGCCTCTTCTTTATCCAGCTTTAAAACCTCACAGAAAACCGAACTACACTCGGCAGAAAAGCCTCGAGCGGCTCCCGAGCGTCGAGGACTGGGCCTCTAACTGCTTTTTCTGTTGTGCCAATATTCCGGCCTGAAACCAAAAACGCCCCGACCATTTGGACGGAGCGCTTGAATATTGGATCTGTATTTGAATCAGCCAGCTTCCGGCTGACTCTTCTTGGCGTGGACGTAGAGTGGCTCGGCATTGCCCTCGACCACTTCGCCATTGATCACGACCTCTTCCACACCGCGCAGGTTTGGCAGCTCGAACATCGTGTCGAGCAGGATACCTTCCATGATCGAACGCAGTCCGCGTGCACCCGTCTTCCGGGCGATAGCGCGACGAGCAACGGCTGTCAGAGCCTCTGGCGTGAAGTTGAGCTCAACGCTCTCCATGTCGAACAGCTTCTGATATTGTTTCAGCAAGGCATTCTTGGGCTCTGTGAGGATCTTGATCAGCGCAGACTCGTCCAGGTCTTCCAGTGTCGCGATGACTGGCAAACGCCCGATGAATTCCGGGATCAAGCCGAAGCGCTGCAGATCTTCGGGCTCAGTGTTACGAAGGATTTCGCCAACCCCCCGCTCTTCCGATTCCTTCAATGAGGCGCCGAAACCGATGGAGGCCCCATCTCCGCGTGACGCAATGATCTTGTCGAGTCCGGCAAAGGCACCGCCGCAGATGAACAGGATATTGGTCGTGTCCACTTGCAGGAATTCCTGCTGTGGATGCTTGCGACCGCCCTGAGGTGGTACAGCCGCAACCGTACCTTCCATGATCTTGAGGAGTGCCTGCTGAACTCCCTCACCGGACACGTCGCGCGTGATCGATGGATTGTCAGACTTGCGGGAAATCTTGTCGATTTCATCAATATAGACAATGCCGCGCTGGGCACGTTCGACATTGTAATCAGCCGACTGCAGCAGCTTCAGGACAATGTTCTCAACGTCCTCACCAACATAACCAGCTTCCGTCAGCGTTGTTGCGTCAGCCATCGTAAACGGCACATCCAGGATGCGCGCCAATGTCTGAGCCAACAGTGTCTTGCCGCAGCCGGTCGGGCCGACCAGCAGGATATTGGATTTGGACAGCTCGACGCCGTCTGTTTTTCCAGCATGCGAGAGGCGTTTGTAGTGATTGTGCACGGCAACCGAAAGAATCCGCTTCGCATGCACCTGGCCGATGACATAGTCATCCAGCACATCGCAGATTTCCTGCGGTGTCGGGACGCCTTCGCGAGACCGGACCATTGAGGTCTTGTTCTCTTCGCGAATGATGTCCATGCAGAGTTCAACGCATTCATCACAGATGAACACGGTCGGGCCGGCAATCAGCTTCTTCACTTCATGCTGGCTTTTTCCACAAAACGAACAATAGAGTGTGTTCTTGGAATCGCCTGAGCCATTTTGTTTAGTCATGCCATCCTCAATGCCGGGTAAGGCTTAATTTCGTCTTTAAGACGTCGCGCGTTGTGTACTATTGAAACAATAGGGTTATCAGCCTGCCCTGCAAGAGGCAGGCCGCAATGACGTGAGAGAGGTCCCCTATTTATCATCCTCGGCCGTCCGGCGCTCGAAGACCTTGTCCACAATGCCAAATTCCTTGGCCTCTTCTGCGGTCAGAAACGTATCCCGATCCAGCTTCCGCTCAATCACATCATATTCCTGGCCCGTGTGGCGGACATAGATATTGTTGAGACGGCGTTTCAATTCGATGATTTCCTCTGCATGGCGCTCAATATCGGTTGCGACACCCTGGTATCCACCCGAAGGCTGGTGAAGCATCACGCGCGCATTCGGCAGCGCGATACGCATACCCTTTTCGCCAGCAGCAAGCAGAAGCGACCCCATGGAGGCGGCCTGACCAATACACACCGTGGAAATGGGGCATCGAATATACTGCATCGTGTCGTAGATCGCGAGACCAGAGGAAACATATCCGCCGGGGCTGTTGATATACATTGCGATATCTTTTTTCGGATTTTCCGACTCAAGGAAGAGCAATTGCGAGGTGATCAGGGCAGCCATGCTGTCATCGATGCCGCCCGTAACGAAGATGATCCGCTCTTTCAGCAGGCGCGAGAAGATGTCGAAAGCCCGCTCGCCGCGGCTCGTCTGCTCCACAACCATGGGAACAAGGTTGAGCGCTGTCTGGAAAGAAGTCGTCATGAATTGGGCCTTGATGGTTTCTCAAAGGAATCTTTACTGCACAGAAGTGGCAGAGAGACGTATATTTGTCTACGCGTGCATCACTGCAAGAGGTATTCCGCTGTGGAAACAGTTAGCGGAACGGCCACTCTGATGAACGACTTGGTAGATCGGCGTCCGGATGTTGCATGAAAGCGAGATAATCGGCGTGCACGGTTTCAGCCTGCAGATCACGCAACAGCATATGATACCCCTTTTCATAATAGACCGTCCGAACATGCGCGGGCAGGAAATTCGCTGATCGCTCAACGCCATGTGGGGGGATGACATAATCGTTCGCACCATAGGAAATCAACACGGGCAAATCGACTGGAAGGTCAGCGATTCTGTCATGAGCTGTCTCCATCAGTGAGACGACTCCATAAACCTGATCAATTCGGTTTTCCCGCAACATCAGGGGGTTGGCCCAAGTCTCCCGGAGCATATCGATATTATCGCTGGGCTCGATACGTACAAAGCGGGCTGGTGGTCGAACGATCCAGCCGGGATTGGTGTGAGCCGACATCCACAGGCTGGCTCGGTAGAGTGGGTTCATCGCGCCCCAACCGCGCAAGCCTGGACCCGATGCGATCAATCGGTCTGCGTCAGGGGGTGTGTCTGAGCCGAAAGCCGAAATGGCGACGGCGGCGCCCATGGATATGCCGACAACCGTGATGGTTGCATCGGGATGCGCACGACGTGCGACCGCAACAGCCGTGCGGAGATCTTCCCGCATCAATTCTTCATCCGGCCATAGCCCCCTGCCCGGCGAGCGTCCAAAACCCCTTTGGTCATAAGCATATGTCACTACGCCATGCTCAGCCCAGTAAGGTGCCGCCATATGGAAGGCATTGGCGAAATCGTTCATGCCATGCACGCCGACAACCACATGCTCTGGCTCGTGGTCAGTCTGCGCGGCCCAGACCGTCAGACCAAGTTCTGCGCCGTCATGAGAAATGAAAACATCACGCTCAGGCAGAAATTGTGGAACGGAGTTGGTAACATTGGCGAGTGAGCCAGCCGTGACGGGATGAACGCACCCCGAGAGCAGGAAGGTCGCGTAAAAAAGGATCAGGGCGCCAAAGCCCCACGCACTTCGGCGCGCAAGGAGGGTAAGACCTCTTGTTCGAACCAGGGATTGCGTTTTAGCCAAGACGTGTTTCTCCAACTCGGATGCGGTAGTGTGAATATACGCTCACTTGTGTACTCCTTCCAACATCGAACGGTTACCGTCAAGCTCGACTTGCGTCGAACACCCAAGTGCCAAGCCTGCGCATGGGCACCGATGAGCAAAGTCACTTTAGTATTCGTCAACAGGTCCAGTGTTTGCGTTCGCCAGGTCTGGGCGCAGATCCGCATGGGCGGGCGGTCGCCGCCATTTCGGTCATATCCGGGAAAGCAGAAGCCCATTGGCAGGATGGCGACCCTTCTGGGATCATAAAAATCTTGCTCAGATATCTGCATCCAGTCACGAAGCCGCGATCCCGACGGATCATTGAAGGGCACGCCAGAGCGATCAGCCTTGTTGCCCGGTGCCTGGCTCGCAATCAGAATACGCGCACCGGAATGCGCTTGAAGGATTGGGTTTGGGGGGCGATCCATCTGGCCTTCGCACAGTCGGCATGCCCGAATTTTTTCGAGTTGTGTTTTCAAATGGAGAGACATGGCGTTTCATACAGTTTCTAACTGTGTCCTGATTGCAGAAGGCCCGAGCCGATGCGCATATCCCGCATTATTGACCCCCGTATGCATGATCTCGGAGCCGGTTTTCTGGTCCGAAGAATTCTTCCATTTCACGCCCACAAATCTGTGGGGCCTTTCGTGTTCTTCGATCACTTCGGTCCGACTGAATATCCGCCGGGCTCGACATTTGACGTTCGCCCCCACCCTCATATCGGTCTGGCGACCGTCACGTTCCTGTTTGATGGTGCAATCCGGCATCGGGATTCACTCGGAACCGATCTGGTGATCGAGCCCGGAGCCGTCAACTGGATGACGGCGGGGCGAGGCATTGTTCATTCGGAGCGCACTCCAGATACTCAGCGCGAGAACGGGCAAAACTTGCACGGCCTTCAGACCTGGGTTGCCCTGCCCAGGGATGAGGAGGACGGCGCGCCCACCTTTGTCCACCATAGTGCCGATACTCTACCGGAGTTCCTGGTGGACAATGTGACTGTCAAAGTACTTGCCGGGACTGCGTGGGACAAAACATCACCCGTTTCGTTTCCATGGCCGATCATTTACGTCGCTCTCGAAGCGACGTTCGAATCCGAAATAGTCCTGCCTGGCGATCTCGCTCTGGAGCGCGCCCTCTATGTGGTGACGGGCGAAGCCAAAGTCGGTGATACGATGATAGGCGTTGGCCGTATGGCTGTGCTTGAACCGAATGTGGATGTGCCGGTTGTTATGGCTCCTGGCACAAAAGCAGTTATCTGCGGCGGCGCACCAATGGAATCTCCGCGAAAGATAAACTGGAATTTCGTCTCGAGCGACGCCGAAAAGATAGCCGCGGCCAGAGCGGACTGGACAGCTGCAATACAAGCTGGGGGCACGGCAAGATTTCCTGCGGTTCCGGGAGATGAGGATGAGTGGATTCCCCTTCCCTCGTGATTTTGGGGCCAGATTTCTGGTGAACCCCTTCCTTGCCGATTGATATCGCTCGTGCCAGATCATGACCAACAAGAGTCTTTGACGGGGAAATACAAAAATGAAGCGACTACTCATTTCGGCGTCCGTGCTAACGCTCGCGGCCTGCGGCGCACAAGAAACCGCGACTGACACACCGATCACAACGGAGCCTGAAGCATCATCTGAATTGTTGATGCCGCTGCCAGATCAGACCAGTGCGGATATTACAGCGGATGACCTCGCGGTTCGCATCAAGACCCTTGCCGACGACACATTCGAAGGCCGCGGTCCGGGGACCGAGGCTGGCGAAGCGTCGGCCGACTGGATTGCGGCTGAGATGCAGCGCGTCGGTCTGACGCCTGCGGGAGACGATGGAAGCTTTTTCCAGACTGTCAAAATGGTGAACCAAACGGTCGACACGGACGCCTCATACTTCAAGCTTACCACACCCGATGGTACGGAGCTGCCGATGACGCCAAAGGAAGACGTTGTTTTCTGGACGAAGCGCCAAAATGCCAATGAGCTGAGCTTTGATCCCACCGACGTTGTTTTCGTAGGCTACGGATCTGTCGCTCCGGAATATGACTGGAACGACTACGCGGATCAGGATTTCACCGGTAAAACGGTCGTTATGCTTGTCAACGATCCCGGATTTGCAACCGGTGACCCAGACCTCTTCAAGGGCAAGTCCATGACCTATTACGGGCGCTGGACATACAAGTTTGAAGAAGCGGCACGACAGGGCGCAACTGCCGCTATTGTCATTCACGAGACCGAACCAGCCTCATACGGCTGGGATGTTGTTTCCAACTCGTGGAGCGGCGCGCAGTCAGATCTCGTTCGTGCCGATGGCGGCGCTGAGCGTACAATGCTCGAAGGCTGGATTACACGAGACACAGCCGAGTCCCTGTTTGCCAGTGCAGGCCTCGATCTGGAAACGCTGAAACAACAGGCAAAATCAAAAGACTTCGAACCTGTCGCGCTGGACGGAATAAAGGCGAGCGGGAAGATTTCGCAAGCGATCGAACAGCTTGAAAGCCGGAACGTTGTCGGAAAACTCCCAGGGGCAACCGTGCCGGATGAATACATGCTGTACACAGCACACTGGGACCACCTCGGAAAGAAGTCTGAAGAAAAGACCGGCGCGCCGGGCGAGGATTTCTATCAGGACCAGATATTCAACGGCGCCGTCGACAATGCGACCGGTTCTGCCGCGCTTCTCGAGATTGCAGAAGCCATGGCAAGCGAAGAACTCGAGCGGTCGGCCCTTTTCCTGTCTGTGACGCTCGAAGAATCCGGTTTGCTTGGTTCTGCCTATTATGCCGAAAATCCGTTGGTGCCCCATCGCCAAGTCGTTGCGGGTATCAACATGGATGGTGCGCTGCCGATCGGCCGGACCAAGGACATGGTAGTTGTCGGATACGGCGCGTCCGAGCTCGAGGACATGTTGAAAGATGTGCTCGACGAGCAAGGCCGCGTGATCAAGCCGGATGCCAAACCCGAAGCCGGCTATTTCTATCGCTCGGACCATATCTCCCTGGCCAAGAAGGGCGTGCCCATGTTGTACGCCGATGGCGGTCAGGACAAGGTCGATGGTGGTGTGGCTGCAGGCAAGGCAGCCGCGGCGGTCTACACGGCTGAGCGCTATCACAAGCCAATGGATGAGTATTCCGATGATTGGGATCTGTCCGGCTTCACCGAAGACATCCAGGCGCTTTACCAGGTTGGGCTACAGATTGCCCAATCTGATGAATGGCCCACATGGTATGCGGGCAACGAGTTCGAATCTGTTCGCAAGAAGAGCCTGGAACAAGACTAAACGATCGTCCCCGCCCTGTTCGGCGGGGACTTTTTCCTGAATGGAATGACCTGACGCATGCTTTCGTATCAACACGGATTTCACGCGGGAAACCGCGCGGACGTAGTCAAGCACGCGGTCTTGCATTCGGTGTGCCGTCACCTGACACAGCGTAATGATCGCATTCTCTATGTGGAAACACATTCAGGTCGAGGACGATACGATCTTGAAGGCCCGCAGGCGCGAAAAGGAGATGAGGCCGGGGACGGCATTCTCTCCATATTGGAGGGGCAGACTCCTAAACCGCTTCGATCATGGGTCGAGTTCGTTGAGACGGCTGGCATCAATAGCTACCCCGGCTCTCCCGCTCATGCGCAGACCCTACTGCCTACGGATACTCGCTACGTGTTATTCGAAAAGCATCCAGCTGAATACGAAGCCTTGAATCATGCCATCGGCGATGACGACCGTATTCAGATCAAAAAAGCGGATGGATACGCCAGCGCGCTGAAACTGTCTCCCAGAAGCGGTGAAACCATGGTCTGTCTGGTCGATCCGAGTTACGAAACAAGTCGCGATATTGATGCGTTGGCGCTGTGGACTCCCAAAGCCCTGAAGCGATGGCCAAAGGCGGTGCTGATGCTATGGCTACCATTGTTTCGTGATGGTCGTGAGAGCGAGTTTGGCGAGTATCTGACGACGCTCGGCGACTGCAAGGTTTACGGGGCGCGCTGGCCGGTCGATGCATTGCAGGAAACGGCCCTCGAAGGCTCCGCCATGGTTGTTTTCAATGGACCGACGACGGCGGATGCTGAATGTGCCGCTATCGCAACTGCGCTCCAGTCATGGTGGTCTGACAAGCCGTTGGGAGCCTGACCGGTCATGCGATGCGATGTGCTTCTGATAGGCGGCGGACACGCACACATCACAGCGCTTCGCTGGCTCAAGAAACACCCCTGCCCGCACATGAAATTCAAGCTGGTGAACCCACGGGCCTACGCCGTCTATAGTGGCATGGTGCCTGGCTTTGTTGCGGGACATTTTGACCGAAACGAAGTGGAGGTCGATCTGAACCGCTTATGTGTCGAAGCCGGGGTTGATATTGTCTATGATTCAATCGTTGATTTTGATCCGGTCGTGAAAACTGCGACCGGGGAAACGGGTGCATCCTATTCCTTCACCCAGACGTCTATCGATGTCGGGATCATGTCTGCGCCCGCAAGCATTGCTGACCGGAAAGGCTATCTGACCGTAAAGCCAATGTCGCATTTCGTTGAAGCGTG
>NZ_DFME01000121.1:36387-36940 GCF_002375605.1 Hyphomonas sp. UBA3601
TTCGGCACAAGATGAACGCCTGCGGCCTCCCTACGTCTAACCCCTTGGCAATCGTGGATCGGTCGGAAATACTTTCATCAAGTTCGCCATCATTGAGGCGTGCGCTGTGCGAGCGCCTGAGCGAGGCAAGCGTAACGATTATCGAAAACACACAAGTGCGCGCGCATGAGAATGGCTGCCTGATGTTGGATTCTGGACAGTTCCTGACTGCACAACTGGTTCTATGGACCGCCGGTGCACGCGCACCTGGCTGGCTGGAAAAATCAGGACTTGAGACGAGTGGCGGATTTCCAGTCGTAAATTCATGCCTGCAGTCGATCTCACATCCAGACATTTTCATTTCAGGCGATGTGGCTTCTCTTCAAAAGGGTCACATACCCAAAGCAGGCGTGTATGCCGTGCGGCAAGGGCCCATCCTCATGCAGAATCTGATCGCGAAGCTGAGCGGCGCACCTTTACAGGATTATGATCCGCAGAAGGATTACCTCAAACTTGTCAGCCTTGGGGCACGTTCTGCAATAGCTGAAAAGTGGGGTCACACAATTCAACTTCC
>NZ_DFME01000100.1:0-4308 GCF_002375605.1 Hyphomonas sp. UBA3601
TCTTGCGCCACGCGCTTGTCGCGGCTCATGACAGCGCCGCCAAACACGTCCGCATGGCCAACCGCATATTTTGTCAACGCCTGGACAGAGATGTCCACGCCGAGGTCCAGTGGCTTGTGCAGAATTCCAGCGCCCCATGTATTATCGAGAATGGTGCGAATACCACGCTGCTGCGCCACGTCCACGATGGCAGGCGTATCGCTGATCTCGAAGGTGAGTGAGCCCGGAGATTCCAGGTAAATTACGCGCGTGTTGGGTTTGATCAGGTTAGAAATGGTTGCGCCACATCGCGGATCGAAGCGCGTCGCCTCTACCCCCATTTTTTCCAATCGACGATCAAGATAGCGCGCGGTGGGGCCATAGGCGGAGTCGGTGAAAAGGATGTGATCCCCGGCTTTTACCTGGCTGCCGATGGCAAGCGCGCAGGCCTGTAATCCGTTCGAGGTCAGTTTTGCGAAGGTCGCATTCTCAAGTACGCAAAGTGCGTCTTCAAGTTCACGATGAACCGCCAGGCCCATACGGCCGTAGCCGGGCTTCGCGCCATAGAGGTCTGAGGATGTATCAAACAGGAGTGTGGACGCCCGCTCGATTGGCGGATTGACTGTCTTCTGGGCCAACCGGCGGCCACGCGTATGGATGAGACGTGTCGCAGTGTCCTTTGTCATGCTGTGCCAGTGGCGACGGGACGGGATGCGTCAGACGCCCATTCCGCCCACGATCCATCATAGACCGCGACGTCCCAATTACCGAGTCGGGCCAGCGCGAGTGCCGTGACAGCGGCAGACACGCCAGACCCGCAGGTCGCGATTGTGGGCGCGAGGGGATTTGGAAACAGTTTGCCAAGTTCCTCGGCGGATTTCATCCTGCCGTCTTCCGTGCGGAGTTCGCCGGAGGGCAGGCAAATGCTGCCAGGGATGTGGCCGGAGGGAAGCCCCTCTCTCGGTTCGGGAGCCTCGCCGGAGAAACGCTCGGCCGAGCGGGAGTCTATGATGTTGTGGGAGCTGTTCGCAGATGCTGCAAGCATTTGGTCTGAATCCTTCAGCAGATCGGACCGGACGCGCGCTGTGAAATGGCGTTCGACGGCCACCGGTGGCAGGTCCTCGGTCTCGCCACCAGCATCCGTCCAGGCCTTGAGCCCACCATCAAGTACTTTTACGTCGCGTTGGCCCATTACGCGCAACATCCACCATACGCGAGCCGAGGCGAAGAAGTTGAACTGGTCATAGACGATGATCCGGTTGCCGTCTCCCAGGCCGAGCTTGCGCGCACGCGACGAGAACATGACGGGATCGGGCAGCATGTGCGGCAGATCGGTTCCGCCTGCCTTGATGGCGTCGATGTCGAAATAGACGGCCCCCGGGATGTGCCCTTCAGCCCATGCCTGGCGCCCCGTCTTCTCGGGATTGAGGAAGGGAGGGAACCAGGTTGCGTCCACGACCCGGACGTCTGGCGCAGAGATATGTTCTTTCAGCCATTCGGCTGTGACAAGCGGGTCTCCGGATTCCATAATTCAAGCCTCCATCCATGCGGGAACCGGCAGATCCTTCGATCTCAGGAAATCGGGATTGTAGAGTTTCGACTGGTATCGGTTGCCATAGTCGCAGAGCACCGTGACGATTGTGTGCCCGGGCCCCAGATCCTTCGCCATCTGAACGGCCCCGGCGACATTTATTCCCGCGGAGCCGCCAAGACACAGACCCTCATTTTGAACGAGGCCGAAAAGGATGTTGAGCGCTTCCTCATCCGTACAGCGATAAGCGCGATCCACTTCAATACCTTCAAGATTGGCTGTGATGCGACCTTGTCCGATGCCTTCAGTGATTGAGGTGCCTTCGGATTTCAACTCACCGTTCTTGTAGTATTCATACATCGCAGCCCCGCCGGGATCTGCGACACCGATCTGAATGTCCTTGTTCTTTTCCTTTAGTGCGAGCGATACACCGCCGAGCGTGCCGCCAGATCCGACCGCGCAGATGAAAGCGTCAAGCTTGCCATCGGTTTGGGTCCAGATTTCCTGACCAGTGGTGTCGTAGTGGGCCTTGCGGTTCGAGATATTGTCGAACTGGTTTGCCCAGATCGCGCCGTTTGGTTCCGACTTGGCAAGGTCTTCGGCCAGGCGCTTCGAGAAGTGCTGGTAGTTGTTTGGGTTCTTGTAGGGGACCGCATCGACCTCGATCAGCTCTGCGCCGAGTAGGCGGATTGCATCCTTTTTCTCCTGGCTTTGCGTGCGTGGCATAACGATGACCACGCGGTAGCCGAGTGCTGCGCCGACCAATGCGAGCCCGATGCCGGTGTTTCCAGCCGTTCCTTCGACAATGGTGCCGCCGGGTTTCAGCTCTCCAGCCGCTTCAGCGTCGCGAACAATGCCCAGTGCCGGTCGGTCTTTCACAGACTGCCCCGGATTGAGGAATTCGCATTTGCCGAGAATTTCGCAGCCGGTTTCGTCAGATGCCTGGTTCAGGCGAAGCAGGGGGGTGTTGCCGATAAGGTCGATCACCGAGCGATGAAACTTCATCAGATTAGGTCCGATTCTGGTCAATTTTCTTTGGGACGAAGCTAGTGCGGCGCAGAGGTTTTCACAACCGTTGTGAGTCCCACAGGGCCCGTGTGATCCAATTCGTGCCGGTCTGCGTAAGAAGCATGAATAGACCAACCGAGACAGGACCGCCTGCTTGACCCACACCGACACCTATATTGCTTTCATGATGGACCATGCCGCCGGGAACCATCCGGAGTCCTTTGCTGTGGCGGGGGACCTGCACATTTCACTGAGTGAGAGGGGGGCTGAGACCGCGCATCTCTGGTCAATGATCGGCGGTGTGATGCTGGAACGATCTGACCCGATACTTGCCGACCCGGCCCAGCAGAGTTCGAGAACTGGTCGCGCCCGATGGTCAGGTCTCTCAGCTGATGAGGTCCTGTTCCAATCATCTGGCGATTTGAGCTGGCGGCGCGGTTTCTCCGGCGTTCAATATGCATCTGCAGGCACGCCGGGGACAAAGTTCATGAAACTGGAGCCCGGTCAAAGCGCGCCGATGCATGGTCATGGTGGCCTTGAGGCAACCGTTGTCCTGTCCGGGCGTTTTACAGATGGATATGGCACATATTCTCGCGGTGACCTTGTGCTCGGTGAACCCGGCATGCGTCACAAGCCCGCTGCTGTGGGAGACGAAAGTTGTATTTGCTTTGTCGCCCATCGGCCCAACAGGTTCTGGAGTATTTTCCAATGAAGCGTTTTCTGGGAGCCATTCTGGTATCGGCCGCGCTGTTTAGCGCACCCGCAAGCGGAAAGACGTCGGATGCGAGTTGGGCACCAAGCCCGGGCGACGTGATCGAGTTTGATGTGCTGCGCAAGGGCAAGCCATTCGGCTCCCACTCCGTCACGTTTGGGCAGGATAGCCAGGGACGTCTGACTGCAACGACTGACGTGAACCTCAAAGCCGGCCTGGGGCCTATCACCGTTTTCAAGTATGAGCTCGACGCCACTGAAGTGTGGGAGGATGGACAACTCGTGTCTCTCACCGGTCAGGTTGACGATGATGGCGATGAAGGGTCGGTGAAGGCAGCGCGCAGCGGTGATGGGTTGGAGGTCGAAGGCACAGAGTATGACGGTGTTGTTGCAGGCTCAATCGTGCCTTCAAGTCATTGGAACTTAGCCGCCACGAATTCCTCAAAGCTGCTGTCGACCGGCAATGGAGAAATATTGGAGGTCACCGTATCTGAACAAGGGAATGAGACCATACGTGTGGCGGGTGAAGAGATCGAGACCACGCGGTATCTGATGGATTCTGATATTGATGTTATGCTTTGGTATGACCAAGCCGGACGTTGGATGAAGTTGGCTTTCGAAGCGCGTGGTCAGGACATTGAATACGTTTTGGCGAAGCCATACTGATTTCGCTACCGAATGTCGGCTCTGACACTCATTCTTGGCGATCAGCTAACGCCCGACCTGTCATCTCTTTCTGATTTCAATCCGTCCACAGATACTGTCTTGATGGCCGAAGTCATGGAAGAGGCGACCTATGTGGGCCACCACAAGAAGAAGCTCGCATTTGTATTCTCTGCCATGCGCCACTTCGCTGAGGAGTTGGAAGCAACGGGTGTTGCGGTTCGCTATGTCAAATTAACGGATCCTGAAAATGAAGGCTCATTGCGCGGTGAAGTGGCGCGTGCGTTGGATGCCGATCCCGGCATCGACACCTTGATCATCACGAAACCCGGCGAATGGCGCCTGTTGAGCGATATGGAGGTGTGGGCCAACATCTTCGATGTAGAGGTGGAACTTCGCGACGACACGCGGTTCAT
>NZ_DFME01000100.1:4476-10542 GCF_002375605.1 Hyphomonas sp. UBA3601
CGGTTGCCGAAATCCGCGGTTACTCCTCAACGATGGTTCTGCCAGCCAGATCAGGTTACGCAAGACGTGCTCGATATGATCACGCACAGGTTTCCAGACAATTTCGGAGATTTGGAACCCTTCGTGTTCGGAGTCACACGTCACGATGCCGAGGCCGCTCGTGATGCTTTCATGGCGGAGATCCTGCCTGGCTTTGGAGACTACCAAGATGCCATGGCAAAGGATGAGCCGTGGATGTGGCATTCAATCCTCTCGATTTATCTGAATGTCGGTTTGTTGGATCCGTTGGATTTGTGTGAACGCGCTGAGGCGGAATGGAAATCCGGCCGTGCGCCGCTCAATGCTGTGGAAGGCTTCATTCGGCAAATCCTTGGCTGGCGCGAATACGTGCGGGGGCTCTACTGGTGGAGCGGCCCTAAGTACGCAAAGAGCAACTTTCTGAATGCGCAGAACGCGCTTCCCGATTTCTACTGGACCGGCGAAATCGATATGGCCTGTCTGGCCGATGCGCTGGGGCAGACCATTCGGCATGCTTATGCCCATCATATTCAACGCCTCATGATCACGGGAAATTTTGCGCTGCTCGCGGGCATCCATCCGGACCACGTCAATGATTGGTACATGAGTGTTTATGCCGACGCGTACGAATGGGTGGAGCTGCCGAATACGCATGGAATGGCGCTCTTTGCAGACGGGGGTGTGATTGCGTCAAAGCCTTACGCTGCCAGTGCAAACTATATAAACAAGATGTCAGATTATTGCGCCGGGTGTCGTTACAATTCCAAAACCCGGACCGATGAGGACTCGTGTCCCTTCAATACGCTTTATTGGGACTTCCTGATCCGCCATTCCCAACGATTGCAGGGTAATCCCCGCATGTCATTGCTCATGAAAAATGCGATAAAAATGCCGGATCGTGAACGTGATCTGATACAGCGGCGAGCCAGAACCGTGTTGAAATCCTTGAATATTTATCCAACCAAAGATTGATGACTTACGCATCGTTACCGGTTTCAGAGAATTTTCGACGTCACACTACACTGATTTTCACCTCCGTCGCTTAGACATGCTGACAATGGTGATTCCGAGAAGTCGGATGAATTCCGGGGTGGACGCATGAAACTGTTGGCTATGAAGGATAGCGGCGATGGGCCGCTGTCCGAGATCGTTAGGGACTCGGACGACGAACGAAAGCATGAGGCGGCTTGGCGAGAAAGCCAGCTGGAAATCGTGGGCACGATCACGATTCCTCTGGTTCTGGCCAACCTCATCAATGCGTCGGTTGTCTGGCTGTCCTTCAAGGAGACGCCAGCGGACTTTGCCTTGTCTGTATGGCTCGTCTGTATCGCCGCCATATGCGCAGCGGCTTTTGTTACGAACAAGGTTCGAACCTACCGGCCCAGCGATCTTGCGATCGCGCGCAAGGTGATGAGGGAATATACGTTTGTTGCGGCGATTGCCGGACTTCTTTGGGCGTCGGTACCTATCATTGTGATGAATGTCACGGATAGCTATGGCCAGATGATTGTGGGCGTCGTTCTGGCTGGAGTCATGTTCACCGGTGCGCTCCTGATGTCGCGTCTGCCCAAGGCAGCCTTTGCCTTTATAGTTCCGATCGGACTGGGACTGGTTGCGGAAATGCAGTTTCAGCAAAATCCAAAATATCAGTATACATCTATTTTGACGTTGGCTTATGTCGCGATACTCATCCTAGCCATTCGCTGGTCGCATCGCCAGTTCGTGCTCAAAAGCATCAACGAAACGGCGGTTAGAGAGCAGTCGCATCTGATTGGGTTGCTGTTGAGGGATTTTGAGGAAAGTACGTCCGATTGGCTCTGGCAAACTGACGCCAGAGGCGTGCTCGTAGACATTCCTCTCGTGTTTGAGGGCGCTGAGCATGACAATGGTTACCTAACGCTTGGCAATCTGTTGGTCGATCAGTTCGAGGCGGACGATTCTACCAGAGTGCTCAATACCAGCCTCATGCGCCGCCAGGGCTTTCGCGATATCGCCATGAGGCTCAAAGGTTCAGAGACCGAACGCTGGTTGTCCCTTACCGGAAAGCCAATCTTCAATGATGGCAAGTTCCGAGGCTTCCGCGGGGTAGCATCGGACATCACCCAGTCCAAGGAAATAGAAGATCGTATTGCCTTTATGGCGCATTATGACGGGCTGACGGGTCTGCCAAACCGGATGAACATGCAGGAACGACTGGAAAAGGCGCTCCGCAAACCGGATGTTGAAACAGTCCAAAGAGCGTTGGTTTGGCTCGATCTGGATAATTTCAAATGGGTGAACGATACGCTGGGCCATCCGGCGGGTGATGAGCTCTTGCAGCATGTCTCCGGTCGCCTGAACGAATTGAGCGGCGATCATGACATGGTGGCGCGGATCAGTGGTGACGAGTTCGCCATGATCGTTCAGCGTCCGACGATGGGCGACCTCGAACTCTTTTTCGACGAGATAACCGAACGCCTGAGCGAGCCCTATGACCTGTGGGGGTCGACCGCCAATTGCTCCGCGTCGGTAGGTGTCAGGATGTTCGATCCGTACACGAAAGATGCCCGCACCATGCTGAAGCATGCTGACTTGGCGCTCTATCAGGCCAAGAAGCTCGGAAAGTCCACTTGGTGCATGTTCACACCCGCGCTCGACGAACGCGCGCGAGCCCATTTGCAAGTCGAGGCCGATTTGCATTCCGCGCTGGAGCACAGCGAGTTCGAACTTCATTTCCAGCCCCAAGTTGATGCTCACACACATGATGTGGTGGGATGCGAAGCCTTGCTGCGATGGAACCACCCTGAGCGGGGCCTGGTTTATCCCGGCGACTTCATTGAGCACGCAGAAGACAATGGTCTGATTACCCGGATCGGAGACTGGGTCATTCGGGCGGCTTTGGCAGAGGCGCGTCGTCTGCCCAATCATGTCAAAGTTTCGGTGAATATCTCGCCGTTGCAAATACACTCATCCAATTTGATGACGACCATCGTGAATGCGATTGCCGCCAACAAGATCGATCCGCGACGGCTCGAGCTCGAGATCACGGAAACGGTCCTGATGTCGGACACAAATTTCACGCTCAAGCGCCTTCACAAACTGAAGGAGATCGGCGTCGGCATTGCGCTTGATGATTTCGGCACAGGCTATTCTTCTCTGTCTTATTTGCGGAGCTTTCCGTTCGACAAGATCAAGATCGACAAGAGCTTCGTGCGAGACATTGAAAGCCGATCAGACAGCCGTTCTATCACGCAAGCCACCATCGCACTGGCGCACTCACTGGGCATGCGGTGCACAGCGGAGGGTGTCGAGACGCATTTTCAAGCAGAGTTCCTGCGTGACATTGGATGCCAGGAATTGCAGGGTTTCTTCATCAGCCGGGCCAAGCCGCTCGACAAACTTCACCATATTATCGACCTTCTACCTGCCGATTTTGCATCACCCAAGCGGGAGTCGGATGTCGCGACCGCAGCCGATAATACTATCCAGTTTCCAGCGGCGAAGTCCGCCCAAGCCTGATCCCTGGATTTCAGTTTTCGTTTGAAGTGTCGGCCTCTTTTTTCTTGCGATTGTTCAACAAGCCGCCGAGCGCTTTGATCGCTACATCTTCAGCAGATGTCTCGGCAGGCGCGTCGTCCGTCGGAGCTTCTGGGTCAGGCTTCTTGATGCCAAGGAGTCCGCCGATAACATCTTCGGTGCTGCCGGAGCCTGCTGAGTTGGAGACACCAAGCTCTTCCAACACGCGGGAGCCCAACTCTGCCTTGAACGCAGAACTTACGCCGCTCAGATCTGGTGTGACTTTCGGATTCGTCCACGCGCCCGATATACGGATCGGGACTGGAATGCCGTTCAATTGCACCACGCTGCCCTGACCTTGGGCCGATTTGTCCACACTGGTCGCAAGGCGCAGGTCCATGGACTGTGCTGCCAGATTGATCTGTCCGGTCCCATCTACGCCCAGAATGGGACTCAGCAGTTTCATCACATCCACATTCGCAACGCCGTTATTGACTTTCAACACAGTGTTGAAGCTTGAAAAATCGGTCTCGGCGTTCTGCGATAAAGCTTCGCCAAAATTGAGTTCCTGAATTGAGCCTGTCGCTATGGCCTGCTTCAGAGAGGAGGCGCTTCGTACCAAGGCTGCAACATTCAAGCCTTTGACCACACCATCCGAAAGGCTCGTCGAGACCTCTCCGTCAATTGCCTGCATGATTGCGTCAATGGATGTACCAGACGACTGCGCAGAAACCTTGAATTGTCCTGTTCCTGTGAGGCTGTCGAATCCGGCCAACGTTCCGAGCAGATTTGCGACGGCAACATTCTGGCCCTGCATGTCGAAGCCGACTTTCGGTGTGGCAGGTCGGGCATCCACGGTCAGCTTGCCCAACCAAAGTCCGCTGAAGGCTTTGAATTGCGACAAATCTGCTGTCAACAATCCATCGGTCAGATCGACGTCCATGACAGCATCGGTCAATTCGACATCACCAATGGTGAGTGATCCGACCTCAAGACTGAGGTTTGCGTTCACGGATTTCAGCCCGGACAATTCGAGTGTTTCATCACTCCAAGGCTGAATTCCTTGATTGGTCTTTTCCGGATCCGGCTCTCCCATAAAGGGTGTGAGGTCGAGAGCGGGTACGCTGAGATCGCCGATAATGCGCGGTGTTGTCGCCGACACATCAATCCCCGCCTGTCCGGTGCCCCTCAACGCATCTAGCGACAGGTTCAAATTGTTGACCATGACGGACTTGAATGTGCCGTTTGCCGCACCGGAGACGGCGAAGGTCTGGAGTGTATCACCCGGGGCCAGTTCAATTGCCGCAGCGCTCAGCAAGTCACGCATTCTGTCGCTGGCGATGGAGAGGGTGCCGGCAACAGTCCCATCACCATTGAGCGAAACGGATCCCTCATATGACGCGCTCAACAAGTCACTGTCATGGGTCAATTTGAGTTCTGTAAGAGATGGTGAGTCGAGCGCGCCGGATGCCTTGCCCGCGACTTGTAGACGACCCAAGGCTGACCGTGCCGGCACATCCAACTCGAATTGCTGTGTGAGCGCGGCCAGATCTGCCACCACGGTTTCGAACGTGCCGTTCAAACTCGGCGCGTCACCAAGTTGGACGCTGCCATCATATTTGATATTTGCCAGGTCGGATGCCAGATCCAGCCGGGCCTGAGCGGGCAAATTACGGGTGAGCGCTTCGGGCGCATCCAGCCAGACGTCAATGGTGAAGGCTTGCTCCTGAAACCGGCCGCTGGCTGTCGCACTGAGAGGCTGGTCCATGCCTCGCAGAGATGCTTCCAGGTCAAGTTCGGACAATTTGTATGTTTCGCCAGATTGGTCGTCCTGAAAAGTGAGCGAAGCGTTCTTGAGGATTGCCGATTCGATTCCCGCATCGAATGAACCATTTGTCCCTTCAGGTGGTGGCGATGCTTCCTTTGAAGAGGCGAATTCCCAGTTCGTATTCCCATCGGCTTTGCGCTGAAGGAACACATCTGCATCCACGAAAGCGATTTCCTGCACATCCACGCGCCGCGACAGCAGCGGCATCCATTTGACCGAGCCGCGCAACGCACCTGCCTCAATCATGTTCGGTGTGGCAAATCCGTCGGGATTGGCAACGCTCACCTGTTCGACCGAGGCCGAGATGCGCGGAAACACGGATATTTTCACATCGCCTGCGAGCGTCACGTCACGTTGCAACGCGTTGGTCGCCGCATTCTCAATCTGGTTCTTGTAAACCGATTTCGGAATGAAGAAGGGCACTGAAAAGGCTGCGATAATCAGCAGTGCCGCGATGCCGGAAACAATTAGGAGAACGCGCTTCATGGAATAACCTCAGGACTGGGAGTCTAACCTGATATGGGAATATGGCTTGGGAATGACAGCTTTATACAGAAAAGTGCAAATTCGCGTGAAGTTCCCCGCTTGACCCGCCATGCCGGGTTTAATAGAGAAGCGCTTCGCCGAGTTTCGGCAAGGAAATGCGCGGGTGTAGCTCAGCTGGTTAGAGTGCCGGCCTGTCACGCCGGAGGTCGCGGGTTCGAGCCCCGTCACTCGCGCCATTT
>NZ_DFME01000104.1:0-4403 GCF_002375605.1 Hyphomonas sp. UBA3601
ACCGGCTTCGAAGGCGCCCTCGCGATGATGAACCTTACCGCGCCCATCCGGATCGAGAAGAACGCGGACAAGACAGTCGACACCCAGCCCGACTACCGCATCTTCGCAGGCGAGATCCAAACCGAGATCGGCGGCGGCTGGATCGTCAAGGCAAAATCCAGCGGCAAGGACTATGTATCGCTGACGCTCGCCGATCCGAATATCGGGCCACGCAAGGTCTATGCGAACCTGGCGCCTGTGAAGGGCAAGAAGGGGCGCTACGTGCTCCTCTGGAACCCCAGGGACTGATCGCACTGGTGACGGCTCCCAGAGGAGCCGTCACCTCGCATTCGTGTTTCGGACGACGTGCTCGCTCCACCAGTTCATCATCTCGACGCGCTCGGCCTTCATAGGTCCAGATCGTCCAGGCGACGCGCGCGAACGTGGGCGCATCGAAGATGGCTGGCATGTGGCGCACCTTCCGCGAGATCAACGCACTGTGCAGGACCGGTGTCGGATCTGTCTCGGCGCGCAGGGTGGCGACTGCGTAGCGCAAGACTTCCCCAATCGTGGCGCGCAGGCACTTGGCGGTTTCATAATCGCTTTTCGCCTCGACTGTTTGCAGGAAGGTGAGGACGTTGCGCGGCTGGATGCCAGAGCAGGGCATGATGCCCAGTTCTTCCCTTGCGAAGTAGAGGAGCCAGGCTTTTTCGGGAGGGAGGTTTCGGTGAGCCCCTCGTTCTTCCACAAAAATCGGCGGCGATCACGTCGAACGTTGCTTTGGCGAGGCCGCTTCTGCGACACTGCTGAACTGCGGCGGGTAGATAGTCGGTGAGTGAGTGACCTTAAACGGAACATGTACTTATTCGACATGACTCGACAAAGCTTCATGCTATTTGTTGCTTTCGACTACGAAGGGTGATTGGCGGATGAACGATACGGAATTGCGGTTGTCGTTTTGGCGAGATGGTTCGACGAAGTCGGAACGACTAGCTGCTGCTGCACTGAAACTCTCAGGGTATGAGGAGATCGATCCTCAAAATCCGCTCGGCGGACCCGACGGGAAAAAGGATATCGTTTGTATTAAGGGTGGAGTTCGGTGGGTGGCCGCTGTCTTTTTTCCTGGCGGGCCCAAATCCTTCTCTGCCGTTAAAAAGAAATACTTGTCCGACCTAGCGGGAGCTACAAACGAGTACGGCGGCTTCGTTTTCGTGACAAATCAAACTCTCACGGCAAAGCAGAGAGTGACGCTTACGAAGTACGCGACCGATCTACGTAAAGAAGCCGACCTTATCCATCTCCAGCAGTTGCAAAATTTACTCGATTCACCGCATGGCTATGGCGTCCGTATCCAATATCTATCGATCCCAATGACCTTGGAGGAACAGCTTTCTTGGGCAGTGCAATCTGATTCGCAAACAGCACAAGCGCTAACCGCTCACACGCGTGAATTGCTGCTGTTGCGAGCTTCTATCGAGCGCATGAGCGCTGGGCAGGAAGATATCGTCCGAACATTCAAACTATCCGCCCCAATGGCCCCACCCACCGCTGATCTAATATCGGTTTCTTCTTTCGTGAAAAGTGATTCTTGGTCCAGCATTTCAGTTCAGCTAACTCCCGCGCATATTCTGTTATTTCATAGACTGCTATGTTTTGATTTGCCCAAACGCTCGGTGGGTCAATTGCGCACTGAAGATGCTTGGTTAGGAACTTCAAAGGGACGAAGCACTGAGCTAGCTCAACCCATGAGACCACAGGACATAAAAGGAGGTTTGGAAGAACTCTGCAAAGCTTGGGTTGACGAATATCCCGGACTTCGAAACCCTGATGACAAGCTTAGGGCGATTTCTAAGTTCCACGCCAGATTGCTCCTTATACATCCATTTTTGGATGGAAACGGACGTGTTGCACGTGCAGTTCTGATGCAACAATGCCTTGATCTATTTCAGCGCGCAGAAATGTCCTTACTCAATAAAGGCGCGGACTACTACTCGGCGCTAAAAAATGCGGATCAAGGTAACATCGATCCATTGATCGACTTGATACGACCGATAGTTTTTGACTAGACGCTTTTCGGTATAGAGTTGGGTGTCACACCCCATGCACCTTCGATGCTGACAAATCGCGAGCGATTTTGTTTGAAACACCCACTGCAGAAGGGAAATTCGCGCGCTTATCCTGTACACGAATGGTGTGCAGGGCGATTACGGAGCGAACAGGTTAGGCGCAAAAGTTACCAGCGCAATTGGGCCTGTCGCCGTGTACAATGCGAAGCAGCACATTTTCAGGTTTCGCGACGGGAACGGGCGAGCTATTTAGGAGCGGGCGGAAAGGCCCCCGGCCAGCTTGGAGAATCCTCATGGAACGCGATCCCAACCTTGTCTTCTCGTCCCGGAATGGCTGGGTGACGCGCAATGGAATGACGGTGGAATTGTGCATCGTGCGTCTGGAGCACGGAGAGGAATGGACTCTGGAAGTGGTGAACCAGAACGGGACCTCGATTGTGTGGGATGATCCGTTCGAGAGCGACGAAGCCGCCTTCGAGGAATTCGAACGGACGATTGCCGAAGAGGGGATGGAGGCTTTTCTTGATGACGCCAGGATCATCCCGTTTCCGCGCCGCTGAGCCGTCCGGCAAATCTACTCTGAGCGCAGGTGATCCCGTCTTCTATTCTGCTTCACGTTCCCGCTCAATCCGTCTCTGACGCAGGTTTACCGCGATGCCCGGCATGCCTGTTGACGCGCGCGAGACGGCGGCGATTGCGGTGAGCATTTGTCTCGCTGAAGTAAAGACGCGGCTTGCGGATTTGGTGGCATTGCCAATGCCCGGTTCGGGCGTTTGTTGTTGTTGGGGCGCTGTTTGTAATTGCTGTTGGCGCGATGTGGCGAGATCGAAGCCGAGCGTTCTGGCCTCTGCCTGCCATGCTTGGAACAGTGCCGTACGCTCCCGTGGGCGCTTGGCTTGCCTCGTGCGCAGCGCTGCGAGTTCCATGCCTTTGGGCGTCCGGTAGCCGTATGTGTCGGCGGCCTGTTCGATCGCCTGCCTGCGCTTCGAGAATGCGCGTTCGATGTCGCGCGGGATGGCTTTCAGACGAAAGCCTGTGCCATAGCGCTCGACGGCATGGCCGCCGCGTTCGAGCCGGTTGGCGAGGTGTTCGCGATAGACTGCCCCAACCTCCTTCTGGGCCTTGTAGAGATCGCGGCTGACGAGACTGCCCCAGGTTCCGTCCCGGCGCGGGGCTGTGTTGAAAATGAACGCGTGCGTGTGCAGCTGAGGATCGAGATCGCGGCTCGTGTGATGATGAAACCGGGCAATGGTCAGCCCGGCGACGGGCTCGCGGATCGCGCCGCCCTTGCCGCGGCGGGTGAACGCGTGATGGTCTTCAAGGTGTGTGGTGGCGGCATGAACGGCCTGGCGGTGCGCGGCGTCGATTGTCTTGCGATCGGCTGGAGCTGAGAGCGCCCACATGACCGAGACCGACTTGGGGGCTGAGAGCGTCATGTCCCATCCCGGCGCATGGGACTTGCCGGTCTGGGTGAGGCGTTCGCCGGTCTTCGGGTCGATGCCGTTCAGGGCCGCTTCGAAGTCTGCCTTCGAGACGGGGCCTTCAAGGGCGAGGCGTTCGGCGCCCCGCCCATCCCATTCGCCATCTGCTTCCGCTTCGGCCTCACCCTTGCCGGTATAGTATTCGTCCTGGGCCATGTGCTTGAAATAACTGACGGCGGCGCCCACCGATTTCCGGGCGGAGATGGAGGCGACCATCAGTCCATGCTTCCGGGCTTCGGCTTGCGAATGCGGGCAATGACGTCAGCCGAGAGCAGGCCCGCTTTTTGCGGCCGCTGGATCGGTGAGGCAGGGCGAACAGGTGCAGGATTGGCGCCCAGAGGTTCGTGATTGGGCCGGGTCCAGTCAGCCGGTACATTCGCCGGACGCTGGGAGGGAAGGATCGTGATCGGCAGCTCGATTTCGTACACGTCTTCCCCGAAGCCCAGCACCAGCATCCGGACCTTGCGACCCTTACGGCCAAGACGCGACGACAGTTCACTCGGCGTCATCACCGGACGCAGCGAGTGTTCGGTCGATATGTTGACCGAACTGTTTCCGCCGGAATGGCTTTTGCTGCGTGCTTCCTTTTCTATCTCCTGCATGCCGATGGCCCGGCTGATATCCTCGGCCCCTTCACCGGGATTCATGCGGCCGATGATGTGGGTGCCGATCATCGACAGCCAGGCATTGGTCCGGTCGCGGCCATACCTGATGCGGATCTGGGATGTATCCTGAGCAGCCAGCACCACGCACACGCCCTTCGATCGCCCGAGGTCTAGCAAGGCGGCCAGGTCATCCATCGCTTCGAGTTGCGGAAACTCGTCAAGGAAGAGCCAGATGCGGCGCTGGCTGCTTTCGCTGAATGCAGGACTGCAGA
>NZ_DFME01000104.1:4589-5351 GCF_002375605.1 Hyphomonas sp. UBA3601
CCCGCCGATCCAGGCATTGGTCAGCTGGGGGTAGCGCCCGTCGCGTTGCAGGATGACAGGATTGGTGGCGTGGGGATCGGTCAGCCAGTTCGCAGCGCTGAACTTTTCCTGATCCCCTGCGCTCCAGGCTTCTGCCATGGCTCCCAGCACATGAATATGTGCCTTGAACGTGGTCAGGATGGACATGGCCGTCTTGCTGGACGGATCGCCGATCATCTGCGCGGCGGCCGGATGATGGGCGAGCGCCATGTCTTTCAACGCGTCGGCACCCAGCAGAGCGCGGGCATGGAGATCGCCCCACGACCAGGTGGCGGGCATTTCATGCTGGAGGCCGACAATACAGGCAACGAGCAGCTCGCGGGCAGCCTCTGCCCACATCGGGTCGCTGCTTTTCGGAATGAACCGGGCCGCCAGCTCCCGCGCGTCCTGCTTGGTGACGCAATCGGCTGAGATATCCCAGACCGCTGATCGCTTGTCCTGCGGTGCAATCAGCGTGATCTTGCCCGGCAAGCGTTCGGTCATGTCGCCCTTGGTGTCGAGGATGAGCATCTTGTCGCCCCAGCGCATGGCTTCCAGGATCATGTGCTGGATGGTCTGGGTTTTGCCGGAGCCCACAGACCCGGATGTCAGGCAGTGACGCGATTCCCGGTCTCGGCTCATGGGGAGGCCGGGTGGAAAGTCGATCCCCGCACCGGTCTGCCTGATCTCCTTTCTGCTTATCTTTCTTATCGCGGCGTATGCTTTTCTCCCGGTCAGGCGCAC
>NZ_DFME01000104.1:5413-6318 GCF_002375605.1 Hyphomonas sp. UBA3601
TACGACTTTGGGTGCCGGCTTTTCGAAGCGAAGGGCGATCAACGCGGAGGCAAAAAGTAGCACGGTCGCAAAGACCCCCGCCGCAAATATCCCCCATCGCAAATGGACCGCGCCTCGAATGCCGGCTGAGCCCAGGACTTCATCACAATATGCCTTCTGGTTTTGCGCCTGCGCCACGCCAAGACGGGCAAACAGTTCTGCCTTCCCGCAACCGGTCATGTAGCTGGGATGAAGCGTAATGATTTCACCGGATGGAAGCGGATAGGTCGGTGTGATCCTCAGAAATGCGATTTCGTAGAAGCCCCATGTCGCCAGAACCAGAATGCAGCCAGTGCCGGCAAGCAGCTTTCTGATACTAGGCATGACGTGCCTCCAAAGGTTCGACCTCGCCGCCGAGCGCTTTGAGCAGCGCGTCGAACATGGTTTCAATCTGTTCGAGTGAATGGGAATGCCCATCGGTTGCGGTCATCATTCCCCGAAGATCCTGGGACAGCACCGCCAATCGGCGTTCGATTTTCAGGAGTCGTTCGGCCTGCGTGAACGGGTCGCCGTCAGTCAGGCCGGACCGAATGAGTTCACGGGCCACCCCGGTCGGTGTACCGGAAATGCGACGGGCGCGTTCGGCGAGATGGTCGATGTCCTTGACTGCAAGGCGAATGGACAAGGGGCGGGTTGGTTCAGTCATGGATCACCCCGTCGCGGTCGATATAAGGTGCCTCGCAGTCCGACATCCAGGACAGGACGGCGCGGCGACGGTAGCGCACACTCTTGCCAAGTTTCAAGAAGCGTGGTCCGCCGCCCCGGCTGCGCCAGGTGGTCAGGGTGCAGATGGGGACACCCGTCAGCTGACTGACGGAAGGGGTGTCGATAGCCTCGTCAAGCCAGCCTGGATTGCCTTGAAGAAT
>NZ_DFME01000104.1:6474-8176 GCF_002375605.1 Hyphomonas sp. UBA3601
TCCAGATCTGGAAAGTTGTGATTGTGGCTGGACATGAACGCGACTCCTCTCGTTGCGAGTAAGAAGAAGGCCAGCACGGATTTTGAAGGCAAAAAAGCGAAAGATATCGATCAATATGGAGCCAACTTGCGCATTTATCTGCAATTGTTCGCCCAACGCGAGGAGAGGAGTTTTGGCGACTCGCGCAACGCGAGAGTCAGTCTACTGGTGATTCCAGAAAACTCGACTCTCCAATCCTCGAAAGACTGACACCGGATTCCGGCACCTGACAACAAATAGCGGAAGTCAGACCACTGAAGCGCCCCCGAGGTCAAGAGGCAGGTGTGCGTCCCTTTCCGGTCGTTCAAAGGCAACACGGAATCCGGCCGGATATCGCCGATAGTGGACGTAACAGTAAGTCAAGTTGAGTGCAGTGATACCCGCCAATTTCGGGACGCCGCGCGTATCGCGCCAATGCCTGAACCTGGGCAAAGTGTATTTTGTGCATCCTACGGCGCAGAACTAAAAAACGATTCCCAAAGATTTGGGGTATTCGAATTCGATTCCTAAACACGGCTCATCGTGCAGAAGGTCACCCCAGAGCCCAAACTTGCTTTGATCAGGCGAAGTTCCGCCAAACGCCCAAATTCCTGCAAGCTTCAAATCGCGATCAATACGCACCTCGCCAGGATCGAAACGCCCCACTCGATTCAAATAAATCGCGAGCGTCAGGTCGTCAGAGTTCGTGTATTTTTGCTTCGCTTTTTCCAGCAATGCTTCAAATGTTTGACGAGAGTTGAGATGCTCTGGAACCAGCTCTTTCAGTTGCACGGGAGCAAAATGTTGCGCGTCTCCATCAAACCATGAAGCTACAAAATCGTAGTCATCTCGCTCTTCAGGCGAGAAGAGTACGGGTTTGTTTATCGCAACCGACATTCCATAGCAGAACAATGCCGCTTGTCGCATTTCGCGAGAATTCTTGAGATCATTGGTGCGAAGGGCATGTGCCTTGTGAGGCATATCGATTGTGCCGGCTTCGCGATGCCTCGCCATCTCAAGCTCGATAGATCGAAAATGACGCAACACCTCCGCAGGGTCGTGGAATTCCTTCTTCGCTATTTGCCTGATCCGATCCTGAGCCAAATGGGTGGCCCTTTTTGACTTCCCCTGCAGAATGCGACTTTCTAAACGTAGTGCATTTCGAGCATCAATGCACCGTGCGGTTGCTTAGGGTCAGGTCGAGCTGCTAAAGCCTTCGTCACCCTGCGGTTAGACTGCGTCGGAAATCGTGAGTGCGTTACAACAATGAGCCAAACCAATATGGCGACTGTCCGGGCTTCAAACAACAACGAATGCAGCTATTTCCGCGACTGAGTTACCCGAGGCGCAACGCTCCCAAATATTGAAAAGCCAGAATTAAACATTAGCTGTCTGAGAAACTTGAATTAGAAAGATCAGCCGATGAATATTAGTATTCGGATCACATTGCCCGAGGCACCAGACGAAAACTTAGCAGAGAGGATTTCCATTACAGGATTCACCTCACCGTGTGCTGACGAATTGCATTTCGAGACCGAATACAAAAATATGAAACAGCACTTCGCTGACGTCCTTGTTTCGGATGGAATCATCCCCCCCGAACGACGGGGTGATCTCTTGTTCGATTTTGGCTAGTCTTCGTTCTTGGCGGTTCAAGGTTGGAAACTGACTTAGATGCAGAACG
>NZ_DFME01000104.1:8271-9810 GCF_002375605.1 Hyphomonas sp. UBA3601
AACTGACTTAGATGCAGAACGTTTCGGCGCCACTTGCAGGAAGTTCACTGCGCTTCTTTGTCCACTGCATGGTTCCCCCAATCTCACCAGACTGAGATTGGGCGTCGTAATGGATCAACCGTGAGCAGGATTGCCCAGCAATCCCAACTCCTTTTCCAACGCACTGAGACAGGCATCGGTGATCTCATCCCACGCCGTCCGCACTGATGCTAGCTGCCGCCTCCCAAATGAGAATGTGGATTTCCCCCACGCCTCCGAAGCCGTCGCAGCGTTAGCTGCCCACCTCACATTCGCGTTTGCCGCACATAATGCAGCCTTCGCTGACTCGGCTTCCGCAGCGTACCCACACTGCAAACCAGAGCTGTCCTTGGCGTTGTTCGGGTCGGCCCTCACCGCACGTGCGGACTCCGCCGCCTTGCTCATTTCTGCCGCCACTTCCTCCCCTCCTAACCGGCGATGCAGTAGGGTAATCGTTGGCTGAACAACATCTGCTTTATCGTGAGGCAAAGCGATTTCAAGCGCGCGGATTAGCATGTAATCACGTGCACGATCGGAGGCTTGGGGGGACAAACTGTCCATACGACCCAGCACGGCCCGATAGCGAACCATGAAGCCCATCCATCTATCATTGCTGGTGCCTTCATCCATTATATCCGTAAGACTCGCGAGCCATCGTGGCATGATCGAGGTCGGAACATCGTTTACACAGGAGATCGACGGACCAAGCGCGCCAAGCCAGCCGGCGACCCGACGGCCTTCTGCATCTTTTTCTTGAGTTTGGAAGGGACCGAAGTCTGGCACAACGCTGCAATCATTGCGGATAATGCCGCCATAAGCAGCAAGAGTGTCCCAGTTAATGAGCGCTTGTTTCAAAGTCAGGTCAGTCAATCCCAATCTCCTTTTGTCGGCGGTTCGAATGAGGTCCTCCACCTGTCTTCAATTTGCCGAGACTAGCAATTTTGAGCTGACATTCTAGAGCCTCTTTCGAACGGCAAATTGGGGCCAACTCTACCATGTCGCCGTCCAGCTCCTAAATGGTAGAGCCGATCCAGTCCGGTCGTTCACTCCGGCTGATCGCTCAGGCGTAATCTCGCCGATTGCAGACGTCCTGCCAAGACTATAGAGCGAGCCAATGGCAAACGCAGCACAGCCATTCCTGTTCATGTTCGGCTTTGAGAGCCCTACCGAACACGTTTTAAACGAGCGCGACGGCACAGACTTCGAGTCGAGCTGGGCTGTTTGGATTTCAGCCGACGACGGTGAGGCAGCGCTCGCGTGGGGACGGGAAATAGCCGAGCGATTTGTTGGTCTTCTCTACGAGCGGGCGAGCATGCCTCCACGCTCTTGGATCAATGACGGGTTTGCTCATTGGGTCAGCGATGACGCGCGCGAATTGGAAAGCGCGCGCTCTCAATCGTCTATTCCAAGTGTGCTCATTGGCCAGTTGCCCGACTTCTCTTGGGCGCTGGAACACTGGACGCGGTAGAGTCCACATTGGGCCAAAGTCTTCCAGTCATGCTTCCTCCGTTGAGTGGCGGG
>NZ_DFME01000104.1:9896-10701 GCF_002375605.1 Hyphomonas sp. UBA3601
CGCCTGACGGGTGGTCGAGTCTGACCTGGCAGCATTCCGAAGCCGCTTCATTTGTCGAACAATCGTCGAGAGCGCAAGAATTTCCTGCTCGGGAAACTCGGAAGTGAGTGTCGCATGCACGGTCGAAGCGATTTCGTTGTTGTATCGATCAGGGTTGGCGCGGTGAAGCTCGGTTACCAGTTCCTGGATCCGCGGCCAGAGATCGGAATTTGGTCGCCCGCGCACCGGAGGCGGACTTGCCACCATGAATGGTACTGCTCGTTGTGGCTCGTTGCAGTTGGCGGCAGTCTCGTATTCGGGCAACTGGCGGCTGGCAGGGTGCTTTGGCGCGGACATCAGGCCTGCGATCTCGAACCAGTGCATGAGGCGGTTCCGCTCAATCAGAACGCCATCGAGCAAGTTGCGCGCATTTTCGCTGAATTGCTCTATTGGGAGAGTAGCCAGAGCAGCGCAGACTTCTGCGGCCGCTTCCCTGGTCAAATGCTTGGGCGTGTCCATCGGAAGCGCCCCGACTTGATGTAGCGTCAGAGCGACATCCCGGCTTGTCGCATATCTGTAGTCGAAATCGGCCATCGCGCTGGAGCGGACACAGAGCAATCTTGCATCGAACACAGACAGGTCAGGAATTGCGATTGTCTGCGCGTTTCGGAACCGCGCGTGCCCATACCGGGAATGCACAGGCTCGATATCGGGTGGATCGAACACGCCGAGAAAGAGGTCAGACACAAGAAGCTGCATCACCCTGTCACCGCTGATTCCCACATTCAGCGATTCAAGCAATTCTGCCAGCTCTGCGAGCCGGGAA
>NZ_DFME01000104.1:10815-11261 GCF_002375605.1 Hyphomonas sp. UBA3601
GCGAGCCGGGAAAACCGGGCTTCTTCGGAAAGTGACAGTGCGAGCTTCGGAATGGCCGACTCCATCAGTGTAGAGCCTTGCCGAAGCACGATTGATGCCAAAAGGGCCGTCTCGGCCCTTTTTTGACGGGATCAATCGTATGCGGCTGCAGAATAGTCCGCGAATGCGGCTTGTACGATTTCCTCCAGTTCGGCGACTTCTGCATCGGCCAGACTGGCGAAAGCGCCTGTACGTCTCGCCTTGGACAGATGGCCGTTGTTCTGCCGAACGAACATGATGAAATCCTTGGCCAGACGGTCCGGCATTTCGATACGGTTCATGATATTACGTTCAGCGTCATCATGGGCTCGAAGATAGGCGATTTCCCTTGGGAGATCGGTCTCGATGGTTCGCTGGACGCAGGCATACAAGAACTCTGCCGCCTCTGTTGCGTCGAAGTAGCGATA
>NZ_DFME01000122.1:0-254 GCF_002375605.1 Hyphomonas sp. UBA3601
CGCAAGGCCTATGGCGGCGCCTATGACGTGATGAGCTCCAAGCATCTGCGCGGCGATGTGAACTATGCCTGGCCAACGGCCGAGATCGCCGTGATGGGCGCCAAGGGCGCGGTCGAGATCATCTTCCGCAAAGACCTGGGCGACGAGGAAAAGATCGCCGCGCACACCAAGATGTATGAGGACAATTTCGCGAACCCCTACGTCGCCGCGCGCAAGGGCTATATCGACGACATCATCATGCCGCACTCAACCCG
>NZ_DFME01000122.1:454-1833 GCF_002375605.1 Hyphomonas sp. UBA3601
GGGCCCTGGCCAACAAGCAGCTTGAGAACCCCTGGAAAAAGCACGACAATATTCCGTTGTGACGATCGACCCTATCCGCTTCGATGACTTCACAATCGATGAGTTGTTGTCTGTTGCGCGCAAAAGTCAAATTCACATCACTGATAGTCTTCCAGAGGGAGTGGACCCTCTCTCTCTGCCAAGTCGCTCATCAAAAACCCCATACATTGCGCTGTGCTTTCGCGATGCTCAGTATTGTCGATTCGAAGAACTGTTTCGAGCAGCTTGTGACTTGTTCGAGCGCGACGATGTGGTGGCTGCAAATCTTTGCGTCCGTGCAATGATAGAAACTGCGGCAAGTATCTGGTTCGCCATGGAACTGATACAAAACGAAGTCGAAACCGGACTTTCTGGAAAATTACATAAAAAAATGGTGCAGCTTCTGCTAGGTCAGAGACTTGAGCCGGAAACTGAACTTCCTGTTTCGATTAATATCCTTACGATTATCGATCATGCGGACAAAAAGATTCCAAAACTACGAAAAAATTATGACCGCCTCAGTGAGTTCGCCCATCCCAACTGGAGCGGCGCATTGGGTGCGTATGGTAGTAGGGACGAAGACACGCTAATCACATGGTTTAAGCCAAACAAATCCGACTTAGCACCGGTTAAACGAATAGGCCTATCGTTAACTATACTTTCAGTTCAGATGATCGAAGAGGCATATAACGAACTCTTAGACGCTGCTTTAAAGTATGCGGAGTTAGAAATACTTTGAGACCTATTGGATGGGGACTGAGCGCCGCTATCCAACTATCATTCTGTGTTGCAGTTTATGCAACTGAGATGATCAAAAGTCATATGTAAGGGGACAAAGTTCAGTATTATTCAGACGAATTGCTCGCTGATTTCCCAATACATTATACACGCAAACTTTGGTCAGGCCATCACTATACTCTCCTGCCTTAAAGCCCGTCGTCTTGCTGTTTTGCGGAAGGTAACCTTCTTCTTGTATACTTAAAGGGCACATTTTCGTTGAGTTAACTGCATACACTTTTCCATTGCTATACTGACAATTTCGCTGAAACCCTTCCACGCCAAGGTCACGCTGTAAATAGTATGTCATTTGTGCGTAGGAGGTCGGTACAAGCACTGAGCCGAACAGCATCGCAGCTAATAGATGTCTCATTCTGAATTCCCCCCATAGGTCGCGAAGATTTCTACTCCAATAGCGCATGTAGGTCCAGCGGGAGCGCGAGATCAAATCTCATTAATGCTCAATGTCGCAGTCTATATGATTATTATTTTCCAACCTGTAGCGTCCTTGACCTCATCCTAAGTTGAGCAATTACAAGACAGGCCCCTCACAAACTCCGTGCATGAAAGGCCCGTCCATGATC
>NZ_DFME01000122.1:2099-4867 GCF_002375605.1 Hyphomonas sp. UBA3601
CTGGATGCGCATGTCGAAGCGTTGAAAGCGCAGGGGCTTGTCTTTGACAGTCCACCGACTGACGAATCCTGGGGTTGGCGCGAGGCGCGGCTGCGCGACCCGGCGGGCAATGAAGTCTGCCTGATGTTCGCCGGAAAGGCTCGCCGCTTCCCGGACTGGCGCGTGGATGGTCGCACCGGCTGAGCCGTTTGAGCGCACGCGGCCAGGCGTGAGGATACGCCCGGCCGTCGCGCATTCAGATCTGCGGCGAAGGCGTCAGCGCTTCTTCTTCTCGACGCCCAGCATGGAGTCGGCTTTCAGCGTCGGGTTCGACGCATTGGTCTTGGGCTTTTCCGCTTTGGGCTTGCGGATTTCCTTGTTCGACTTCTTCTGACCTTTGGCCATGAGGGTCTCCTTTGGCTTGCGCCATTTGGTGCGGCGCAGGAAACCGGGCGCCGGCGATCCGGGCAGAAACAGTCATTGCAGAGGGACTTGCCGGACAGGTGCACCCGGAATGGCGCAGCGGCATGGGAGTCAGATAGGCGCGCATTGCAGCGAATGTAAGGCGTGTCCACGCGGCGGGGTTTCGCGCCTCCGGCTGAGCCGCGCCGACCCGCCCGCGCTGATGCTTCGACTTCGCTCAGCATGAGCGCTATAGGGTGGGCGATGCCTGATGGACTCATCCTGAACGAAGTCGAAGGATGACTGGTTGCGGTCAAGCCCGCATCCGGATCCCGGATGAATCCTGCAGATTTTGCGGGATGACAAGATTGGTAGCTGACGGAGCGCAATCCTGTCCCCCCTCAAATCAGCCCATCCTGCCGCAGGCATTGCCCCGAAAATAAACTTGTCCTCCCCCTCTGTGGACGGAGGTAGAATAGGCGGTGATGGACTGCTCGCTGTTCTCCCCCATTCAGAACCTGCCCTGGTATCTCTACCCGGTCTGGCCATTGATTTTCTGGCGCATCCAGCGCCTGAAGGCATGGTTCCGGCGCGCGGGCGGGCCGGGCTCGCAAATGCTGTGGGGCGTGGACGCGCGGGGCAGGGTGACCATCCTGGCCCTGTCGGACGATTTATCAGGTCGCAAACGCGCGCCATTGCCGGGGGCGGAGCCCTCGCGCGCCCTGCACGCCGCGCTGAGCGGGGAATTGCTGGATGCCAGCCCCGCCGCGTGCCGCGCGAAAGGGCCGGGACAATGGCGCGATGGATGCGTCCACTTATGGGCCGTTTATGGACCAGTTATGGACACGTACGGCGCCATATTGCCTTTGCCGGACACCTGACCCGGCCTTCTCCTCCCGACATTTCCATCCTGACCTCCAATCGCCTTCACGGGCGTCGCCTCTGTTGGCGCATGGCCCCCGATCCGCCCGGTGCGGCGGGGCGCACTTAAGGCTGTTTTTTTTGAAGTTTCGGCTATAGTAGGTGCCAGTCCCGCAACACGAACTGGAATATCTGCTGCATGAAAGCCGCCCCGCACCCTCAACAAGCGCTCCGGCTGGAAACCCTTCGCAAGTATGAAATCCTCGATACGCCGCGCGAGACGGACTTCGATGAGATCGTGGAACTGGCCTCGAAGATCTGCAATGTGCCGATCTCGGTGGTCAATCTGATCGATGAAGACCGCCAATGGTTCAAGGCCGAAGTCGGCATCGGCGCGCGCGAAACCCCGCTGGTCACCTCGATCTGCTCGCACGTCGTGCTCAGCTCCGATTTTGTCGAGATCAACGACACCCACAAGGATCCCCGCACGGCCGACAATGAACTCTGCATGCCCGCAGATGGCTTGCGCTTCTATGCCGGCGCGCTGCTCAAGGCAAAGAACGGCATGCCAATCGGAACGCTCTGCGTGCTGGACAACAAGCCCAATGCGCTGAATGACTTCCAGAAGGCTGCCCTTCACACGCTTGCCCGCCAGGTGATGCGCGAACTGGATCTGCGCCTCGCGCTGAGGGAGCAGAAAGTCCTGCGCAACGAGATCGATCACCGCGTCAAGAACTCCCTCCAATCCGTCGCCTCGCTCGTGCGGGTCTACAAGGGCCGCGCGGAACGGGGCGAGGATATGGCTGACGCCTTTGACGCCATCGGCCGCCGCATCGAAGCCACCGCTGCGCTCCACCAGATGCTGCATGACTCGCCGCTGGATGATGCCGTCATGATGGATGACTTCCTCAAGGAAATTGCCAGCCTGCTGCAGGATTCCGCGCCAGACAATGTCACCATTTCCTGCGAGGCATCGCCGGTTGCCATCTCGACCTCGGTGGCCAGTTCCATCGCTGTTATCGTCAGCGAGTTCGTGGCCAATTCGATCAAGCACGCCTTTGTCGACGGCCAGTCCGGCCATGTCGCCATTTCCGGCAAGTCCCTGGCGGACGGCACGCTCGAAATCACCTGCGAGGACAATGGCGACGCAAACCCGGAATCGACCGCCGCCAAGACATCCGCCAGCGGGCTCGGCAAGCGCATCATGAAAGCGTCAGCCAGCCAGATCGGCGCGACGTTAGAAAACGGTCCGGGCCCCAAAGGCTATCGGATGGTGTTGACCCTTCCAGGATGAGCCCGCTCGCAACCCTTGGTGGCTTACGCTTTGGGAGTGAACCGGCTCTCTCAGGCGCTTGAATGACAGCTGGAACTGCTAAAACTTGACCCTGCGCGACGCAGATGCTGGTGAGTGGGGCTCATCCTGTAGTAAATGCAGCAGAACGCGAGGCGCGGACGCCGCTGAGTGAGGGCCTGCTGCCTCGGAACAACAAGCTTGTGGGAGCGCCCACAACTCAATCGCTGTGATC
>NZ_DFME01000122.1:5119-13674 GCF_002375605.1 Hyphomonas sp. UBA3601
TTGTTCTTAAGGCTCGGTTATGCATTTGTGCCGAACACGATGGTTAAGGCGGGTTGGCCATCCGTTGTGTCCAGTTTAGGACGCCATCGAACAAGGGGGACGAAAGCGCGATGCTCTCAGACTTGATATCATCTGAACTGCCTTATCTGCGGCGCTATGCGCGCGGACTGATGGGAGAACAGCAGAACGGCGACGAAGCTGTTGAGGATATGATCGAGTCGTTGATCTTCCGGATCTCGGTCGCTCCCGACCTCAAGTTCCAGAAGGCAGACCTGTTTGCCGAGCTCGACAAATCGATCAGCAAGAGCGTTTCTGAACTGTCCGACGAGACTGGTATTGCCAAGATCATGAATGCCATGACCACACTTCAGCGGCGCGCGCTGTTGTTGACGGTTGTGGAGGGCTTTTCCGTTCAGGAAGCCGCCCGAATTCTGGCCGTGACGATCACTGATATCGAAGACATGCTCAGGGAAGCGGAAACAAATATCGCCAATGAGGTCAGTACAACTGTCCTGATCATCGAAGACGAGTCGATGATTTCCTATCAATTGTCGCAGATCGTCAAAGAGGCTGGCCATGAAGTCGTCGGAATTGCAACGACGCAGACCGAGGCGGTCGAACTGGCAGCAGAACAGACGTTTGGACTGATCCTGTCAGATTTGCGCCTCGCCGACGGATCCGTTGGAATTGACGCTGTGAAGGAAATCTTCGCGAACATGAATTCCGAAGTGCCGGTCATCTACATCACCGCCTATCCGGAAATGTTGCTACAGGGGCAGGACAACGAGCCCTCTTATCTGATCCCGAAGCCATTCGAGCCACTGCATGTGCGCACGGTGGTGGATCAGGCGATTCTTTCCGCGTTTCTTGGGCAGGAAACGGCCTGACTTGCGCTTGGGCAAATCAGGCCTGATCCGGTTTTAGAATGAGACCCTGATCCCCATGCGAATGTTGCGGCCCGGTGCCGGAACCGCATCCTTCAGAACTGACGTCGAATACCGCACTTCCTCGTCTGTCAGGTTGCGGCCTTCCACGAACAGCTGTGTGCCATCCTTGCCAAAGCCAGCTTCAGTCAGATCAATTGCCGCGCGCAGGCCCGTCGTTACGTAGCCATCGGTAGGCAGAATACCTGCACCTGGATCATCCTGGTCGGCTGCCGCCGTCAGGGTCCAGCCAGCAGACCAGAGACCCCAATCAGCGTCCAGGGCCGCATGGAATGTGAGCGGCGGCAGATAAGGCACGTTGTTGCCATCATCCAGTTCGCCTTCAACAATATCCAGGCTGGCCGAGGTCACCCAGCTGGCACCGAGCAGACCCTCCGGGAACCGAGCTTCAGCCTCAATCTCTGCACCTGTGAACTTCGCGCCCTGTTGCTGGAACAGGAAGACCGGAAGTTCATCCAGCTCATCAACTTCCAGTCCATCTTCTATCGCGACGCCCGGCGTCAGATAGATGAAGCCGTCGAAGTCCGCATGAAAAACGTTGCCGCTGATGCTGAAGAGATCATTTTCCCAGCGGAGCGAGGCTTCGATATTCGTGCCTTTCTCCTTGTCGAGTGAGGAGTCACCGATTTGATATTGGCTCGTCGCAAGGTGTGGACCATCAGCGAACAGTTCGCTTTCATTTGGTGCGCGCTCAGTATAGCTGACCTGACCGCCGATCCACCAGCCTGATGCCACATGCCTGTGGCCACCAGCGGATGCGCTGAACAGATCGAAGCTCCGTTCGCCCTGAACATCATTGTCGAGCTCGGTACTGTCGAAGCGAAGCCCCCCTTCCAGAACCGAATTATCGTCCAATTGCAAGGTCTCGAACACGAAGGCACCGAACGTCTTCGTTGAAGTGGGAGTCAGGAAGGCTTCGTCCCCATCTGCGCTGAAGTCCTTATCGAGGAATTGGACACCGGCTGCACCCTCGATCTCACCAAATTGATGACCGAGCTCCAAGCGTCCTTCCGTCCCCTCCGTCGTGAACTTCGTTCCGGGTTCGCCTGGGCCTTCGAATTCGACATGCTCATAGTCAGCATAGGACAAATTCCCCGAGATACGGGTCAGAGGGCCCGCATCCAGCTTCGCGCCACCCCGAATATCATAACGGGTCTGTTCCAGATCAATAAACGGGGATTCTTCCTCGTGGCCTTCCTCCTCCTCATGGTCCTCATCGTCGTGCTCTTCTTCCTCATGCTCATCATGTTCGTGGCCTGAGATGCCATAGCTCGACATTTGCTGACGCAGGGCGAAGCCGAGGAATGCGTCTTCGCCAACCCACGAGATGCCGGCTGAGTAGGTTTCAGACTGAAGGAAGGAGTTTTCCATCGTGTCGCGGACTTCTTCATGCTCCTCGTGCTCTTCGTGTTCCTCTTCGCTCTCTTCTTCATGCTCGGCTTCTTCAGCCGCGCGTGCAGCAGAAGATTCGGCAAAGCCCGGCATATCGTAGTCGCCGAAGTCACGTGCAGAGGCTGATAGTGTCAGCACAAGCGGGCCCGTCGCAAAGCGTGCCTTTCCGCCCGCCTCTGTACCTTCATTCACACTATTGTTCGCGGCGAAGCCCTCAAATGACACCGGTTCATCCGGCAGGCTTTCGACGATCAGGCCGTCAATGACATTGACGACGCCGCCAATTGCCTGGCCGCCATAGGCCAAAGCCGCCGGACCGCGCAGGATTTCAATCTTCTCGGCGTCGATACCATCAGTTGCGACCTGATGGTCCGGCGAGGCGGCAGAGGCATCGAGCGCGCCGATTCCATTCGTCAGAACCAGGACGCGCTCAGCGCCAAGACCCCGCAAGACCGGGCGGCTCGCGCCTTGTCCGAAAAAGGTCGTGGACACACCGGCTTCTCCAGCCAGTGTGTCGCCGAGTGTGCCGGAGAGCTTCTCGATGATTTCTCCGCGATTGATCGCGGTGACGTTACCGACCATTTCGTCGGTGTCCCGTTGAGGGCCGACGCCGGTCACAATGACCGTATCAAGTGTCTCGGGGGCGTCCTGAGCGAAGGCAAGGGGGCTGACGCCCAGCATAAGCGATGCCGCAACGACGCGGCGGGAGATATGGGATTTCATGTTCCGGGAGTCCTTCAGACAATAGGGAATGCCACCCGCAGGCGGCAGAATTGGTCGCTATTGCTGAAGGGAAGGCGGACTTCGCGGCGGTGGGGCGCGGCCGGGCGGCCGGGTCCATGTTGGCTGCGAAAATTGCGGCTCGGTGACCTTGGTTTCGATTGCGTAAATATACGGACTGGCCGGCACATCCGGCAGTACGATTTGAATGCTCGCCACAGCAGTCAGGTCGCAAGTAACCCCATAGTGATCGTGCGGCTGGTCGGCATGCGCCGCGGCATGCCCCAGCGCCAGCGCCTGAACGAAAACGAACAGGGCTGCGAGGAATGCCAAACGGTGTGTATGAGACGGCCGGACGCGCATGGTTATTCTGTTACATTTTCGTGAGCTGAGCCGCAAGCACCAACGCACGTAAAAACATTACGATCCGCACTTCCTGCTTCAGCTTTCACGCTTCAGTAACCAAGGCAGCCCATCTTCGCGAAAGTTAATGAAAAGCCTTGAGCTGTTAAGAGGATGTAGCATGTCGAAAAATGCTGTGCGCTGGGGCGCAGATGTTGGTTGCCAGAGCAAAGTCAAGCCGCTGGAAATCCGCAACGACCTTTCCGATCATGGGCTGAAGGGCAAGCGCGCCCAAGGGTATTTGGGGCTGAATCGCCAATTCACGAAGGTGACAGCGAAGAAGGACGGCCGCGACGGCCTCCCGGCGTCTGATGCGTCGACCCCTGATCAGTGGAGTGAATGCGAGCAGCAGATCGCTGAACGCGCAGAAGACGTGCGCCGCGGTCTCGGGACATGGCTGACCACGACGGCGGCGTCGGTGCGCAATTACATCAGCGACTATACGCCGATAGATATTTATCCGGACCAGCTGCGCGAGGCGATCAAGTCCGAAGAGAACGAATACCGTCACTACGAGCTGGACGATGTGCATGATGCGAAGGAGACGCATTCGGCAGCAATCATCGAGCTTCAGCAATTCAAACTGCGTCATGGAGACCGGATCGGGGATCGCACGCCGGACATCAAGAAGAACATCGAACAAGCAGTTGCGATCCTGATCTTCATCATGATCCTTGAGGGCGGTTTCAACGCACTTCTGTTCAAGGACGCGCAGTCCAATGGCCTGATGGGCGGCCTGATGATTGCCTTCGGCGTGTCTTCGGTAAATGTCGTGTTTGGCGTGATCGCAGGCTTCTTTGGCCTGCGCTATCTGAACCATCCGGCGCTTCCGGCGAAGATCATGGGCGGTACCATAGCGATGGTCTTCGTCCTGGCCGGCATCTTCCTCAATTTCTTTGTCGCGCATTTTCGCGACGCAGTCGAAACGGGACTGCTTGCGGCGACAGAGGCGGGGACGCTCGGAACCTTCTCAATGTTCTCGATTGCGCCCGGCGACGTCGTCATGTCGATGTTCCCGAACATCTTTGGCCTGGAAAGCTTCCTCGCCCTTGGCCTGCTCTTCATGGGGCTCGCTGTGTTCGGGCTGGCTGTGTATGAAGGCTATGACCGAATTTCCGATCGCTACCCTGGCTATGGCCGTGTCTGGCGCAAGGAGCGCCGCGCCTATGAGCGTCGCCAGGAAGTTCGTAATGGCGTGCGGGATGATCTGTCCGATTATTTCTCTAGCTGCCGTCTGTGGTTTGAAACTCAGCAATCCCGCCACGTCTCAGCCAAGCGTGAGATCGAAAAGGCCATGAACCTGCTCGAAACTCGCCGCGATTACGCGTCTGCGATTGCAGCCCGCGCCGCCGATCAGGAGCGCAGCCTGAAAGTCGCCTATCGTCAGGCCCATCGCCGTGCGCGCAACGCCAATCGTGACCGTCTGGGTGATCAGGCCCCGTGCCCGGAATATTTTAGTGAAATCGTCACACCACAATTGCCGCCGTTCGACTATTCCAAGGAGCGGGATCAGGCGAACAAGGCGATTGCAGCGATTGACAACAATATCAAAGCGCTGAACCAGACCCGCGAATGGCTTGAACAGCACATCCAGCAGGTCCAGAAAGGCCTGTCCTCAATCGAGAAGAAAGTTGCTGACGAAATCGGCAAAGTCCGCGAGGCCAAGGGATCTACGCATGTTCCCGTGGACCAGGCTCGCCGGGCCTAGAAGGAGACATAAGGGATGCCACGTCGCAGAAGTGACAAAGGCCCATGGTTCTGGCGTGGAATGATTGCGCTGATGCTGGGTGTCGTATTTGCCTTGTTCGCCGTTGTGGCGTTCAATCAGCCGCCATCCCTGATGGCTGATTCCAGCTGCCGTATGGACCGCAAGGACCCGGCCCATACGATCATCCTGATCGACCAGTCAGACCCGTTCAATCCGAATGATCTGGATTGGGTCTATGAGTTCGTGGACGCTGAAGCCCGCGCCCTGCCCAAATACGGACGTTTGACGGTCATGACGCCGAACGCGGCAAGCCCTTATGATCCAAAGCTTGTTTACTATGCGTGTTCGTCGGGGAGCGCTGCAGAGGCCAACCCGATCTTCCAGAACCCGAAAATGATCGAGCAAACCTGGCAGACCCAGTTCTATGCGCCACTTCTGGAGAATGTTGAGGCAGCACTGACCGACACGCGCCAGCCGAGTTCCCCGCTCGTTGAAGCTGTGTACTCGATCGCCGACCGCGCCGATTTCCAGGCTGGTGAAACCAATCGCCGGATCGTGCTGGTCTCCGACCTGATGCAGCATTCGGAAGGGTTCAGCTTTTACCGCCTTGGTGCCGATTATGAGGCCTATCTGGACTCAGATCTGGCCAAGATGAGTCCGGCTCTGGAAAACGTCGATGTCGTTGCCCGTATCGTGCCACGTCAGATCTATGACCTGCCCATGGCCGACGTTAAGGCGTTCTGGCGTGCCTATTTCAGCGAGGCGGGCGCGGATTATGACTCGGTGAACTGACTTCACCGCCCCTATTTAGGTCTCGCGATCGAGGTTGTTTGGCCCTATTATTGCAAGCTGAAGCCCAAAGAAGGCGCAGTAAAGGGAAGAAACTTATGTTCAACCTCCGCAAAGCAAGTCTGGCCGCGATGGCATCGGCCGCACTGTTGGCCGGGTGTTCGTCGGTTCCCGTGCCTGAGGAAGCTGGCATGGCCAGCGGCGCCAGCGTGGTGACGCCGAAACAGCAGGAATATCTGGCAGCGTTCAACGCGCCGCGCGGGCCGGTTCGTGCGACCCAGACCGGCATTCGCCCCGGATATAATTTTGTCGGCGTCGCCGAAACCGATCTCACCGAAACCCTTGAATGGCAGATCGTTGCGCCGAATGGGGTTGTGGTCGAGCAGGGGCGCACAATTCCCTACGGATTTGACAGCGGCTCCGGCGCCAACGTCCAACTGGTTGTGACCAGCGGACTACGCACGCCAGCGACCAACCTCGTGCTGGTTGTGGAGGGGGTTGGAAAGAGCCATCCATTTGACGTTTCGGAAGATATCTTCCGCGACCTCAAATACGATACGTTGAGATACTTCTACCACAACCGTGCCGGCGTTCCGATTGAATCCGAGCATGCTGGCGGCGAGCAGTGGGCGCGTCCGGCCGGACACGAAAAAGAAGTGCTGACCTGTTTCCATGGCAAGGACATGTACAAGATCAGCTGGCCTCGCTGTGACTATACGCTGGATGTCTCCGGCGGGTGGTATGATGCCGGTGACCAGAGCAAATATGTGGTGAATAGCGGCATCAGCGTCTGGACGTTGCTGAATGCCTATGAGCGCGGCACATCCGGATTTGAGGATGGCGCGACGAACATTCCGGAATCCGGTAACGGCCTGAATGACCTGTTGGATGAGGCGCGCTACAATCTCGACTACATGCTCGCCATGCAGGCGCCTGAGGGCGCAGAAGCCGCCATTGTCCAGGGCAACATGAAAGGCAAGTGGCAGACCAAGGCACCGAAGATGACGGATGTATCCGGTATGGTGCATCACAAATCAGGTAATACCGAGTGGCCATCGCTGCCGATGATGCCCCACAAAAACACTGGCCCCCGTGCCCTGTTCGCACCCTCCACGGCGGCGACCCTGCATGTGGCGGCCGTTGGCGCGCAGTGTGCCCGTGTGTTCCGCGGCGTCGATGATGCGTATGCCGACAAATGCCTCGCGGCAGCCAAGCGCGCCTATGCCGCGGCGCAGCGGATTCCAGATGCATATGCCTATGGAAATTTCCCCGGCACAGGGCCCTACGGCTCGACTGATATTCGAGGTGAGTTCTATTGGGCCGCCGCTGAAATGTACGTCACTACAGGCGAAACCGCCTATGCCGATGACCTGAAGACCTATCAGGGCGAGCTGGACGCATGGCCAGTCAGCGGCCTTCAGGAGCCCAACTGGGGCGACACGATGGGCCTCGGTATTCTGTCGTTGGCGCGTGTTGCTCCGGACGAATCCCTGCGGAATGAGGCGGCTGAAGGTTTGCTGCAGACGGCAGATGCGTACCTCACTCAAATTCGGTTTGAAGGATACCAGATCCCCCTCAATCGCGGTGTCTGGCCGTGGGGATCGGTTGGAACTCTGGCCAATCGCGGTCTTACTCTTGGCACTGCCTACGACATGACCGGCAACGTTCAGTATCGCGATGGCGCGTTGGACCTGTTGGATTACATCCTTGGCCGAAACCCCCGCGATATCTCGTACATTTCCGGCCATGGGGAGAATGCCTTCAAGGCTCCGCATCACCGTCATTGGGCGGGCGCACAGTATCGGGGATTCCCGCTTCCGCCTCCGGGCGCTGTGTCGGGTGGACCGAACAACACCAATCCTGCTGGTCCGGTTTCCAGGGCCATTATTGACGAATGCCAGGCCCAGACCTGCTACGCCGACCACGTAGACGCGTATGAGCTGAACGAAGTGGCGATCAACTGGCAGGCGGCAACGTTCTGGCTGGCAGCCTGGGCCGACGACATTGACCGTGCGAAATAAGCGCTAGTCTTCGAAGACGCCGATGACCGGCACATGGTCTGAAGGTTTCTCGAGCTCGCGGGCCTTGCGATAGATCTCTACCGATTGGAGTCTGTCGCAAGCCTGGGGCGAGCAGAGCAGATGGTCGATCCGGATGCCGTGATCCTTTTTGAAAGCGCCGCCCTGATAATCCCAGAACGTGTACTGGTGTGCACGATTATCGGTCAGTTCAAAAGAATCCGCCAGACCCAGATATTTCAGTTTCCGGAATTCTGCGCGCGTCTGGGGCAGGGCGAGTGCGTCGTCCTGCCAGACGGTTTCGTCCCAGCAATCGGCAGGTGTGGGGATGCAATTATAGTCGCCGCAGAGGACAAAGGCTTCGTCCAGCTTGAGCAGCTCACGCGCATGCCGTTCCAGCGCGTCCATCCATTCCATCTTGTAGTCATACTTCGGGCCGGGGGCAGGGTTTCCATTCGGCAGGTATAAACCGCCCACACGGATTGGGGTGTCGCTGAGGATCAGCGCCTCGATATAGCGCGCCTGTTCGTCTTCGATCGTTGGCAACCCTTTGGTCACGTCTTCAATCTCGTGCTTGGAGAG
>NZ_DFME01000015.1:0-7329 GCF_002375605.1 Hyphomonas sp. UBA3601
CATCCGCTCGATGACCGTGGAGCCAAAGCCGCGCCGGTCAGGGGCAATGACGGGTGGGCCGCCGCTTTCCGTCCAGCTGATTTCAAATCGGTTCGTACCTTCTTCCTGACGGATGTTCCAACGAATATCGACTTGGCCGGTATCATTGGACAAGGCGCCATACTTGCCAGCATTGGTGGCAAGCTCGTGGAGAGCCATGCCGAGCGACTGCGCCGCTGCGGAAGTCAGGCGAACATGAGGGCCTTCCAGCTTGATCCGGGTGCCGATGAAGTCTTCCAGGTGCGCAAGCTGGGAATTCATGATGTCTTCGACCCGCGCGCCGCGCCAGCCGGAACTGACCAGCAAGTCCTGACTGGAGGCCAGCGAGCGCATACGCTCAGCAAAGCGATCCATGAAATTGTCGCCGCTGGCCATGGTCTGGCGCGCAATCGCCTGAACAAGGGTCAACATGTTCTTGGCGCGGTGGTTTACCTCGCCCAGAAGAAGCTGGATCTGCTCCTCGCGTTGTTTCTGTTCGGTCACGTCGGTATTGGTGCCGAACCACATCTCGATCTGGCCATCCTTGTCGTGGATGGGCAGCGCGCGAGACAGGAACCAGCGGAATTTTCCATTCTTGCCGCGCAGGGGAAATGTGTCTTCCCAGACTTGTCCGGTCTTCAGCGAATTCAAGAAATGTTCGGTGGCGCGCGCTTCATGTTCGGGATGGTGCACGGAGCGCCAGCCATGTCCGCGTGTCGTTTCTTCGTCGGCCCCGGTATATTCATACCAGCGCTTGTTGTACCAGAAGATTTGACCTTCAGGGTCCGACATCCAAGCCAGCTGAGGGATGTTGTCTGCGAGCGCCTTGAACTGGGCTTCGCTCTGGCGGAGGCGTTCTTGATTTTCGTGCTCGCGAGAGATGTCACGCACGATTTTCGAGGCGCCAACAATCGTGCCGCTTGTATCATGAACGGGAGAGACCGTGACCATGATGGGGATTGCGGTGCCGTCCTTGTGAAGACGGATTGTCTCGAAATCCGCCACGGTGCGGCCGGCCTGGATCGTAGCGAGGATTTCATCCTCTTCACTCTGGCGATCTTCCGGGATCAATACGCGGATCGACTGGCCTATGATCTCCTGAGGTGGGTAACCGAACACGCGCTCGGCGGCCGGGTTCCAGCTGGCAATGATACCGTCCAGGTTTTTTGAAATGATCGCATCGGATGACGATGTGATGATGGCGCTAAGCCAAGAGCTCTCCGCTGCTGACAAGGCAGGGGCAGGGGCAGGCGCAACCGGAGAGGGAGCGCTAGACAGACGATCCCGCTTCATGACGGGGCTCCCGAAAAAAATGTCCAACGCACAATGCGCTGTTATCAACATCTTTTTTACTGTGAATCAGAGGCATTTGTCCATAACCCAGATCAGGCGGTCGAGCCGCCCCCCCAGGAAGGGTGTGCCCTTGTGATCCTCGGGTCATTACATTGTAATGTAAGCAAAAAAATCTGGATGAAGAAACTGGCAGCGATGCGCCCGCACCGCTGCCAGAGTGAGAGATCAATACCGGATGCGCAGGTCCGAAATGGACTGGGCGATCTTGGTATAGGCTTCGGTCAGTTCCTCGGAGCTTTCCGGGGTAAACGCGAAGTCGTCGCCCGACGCGCAATAATTGAGGATGGCCTGACCCGAAGGCGGGGCCTGGAAGGCGACGGTGTAGACTTTGATGCCCTGATCCTTGATGGCGTCACACATCGTTTCAGCCTGATCGAAGGAGTCACCGTTGGACGTGTCGTATTCCTGGTTGAACTCACCATCGGTCATGATGATCATGGCCTTGGCCGAATCCGGCTCATCATAGGGATAAGGGTCAGAGCCGGCGGGCCAGACGACGTCCCAATCCGGTGCAATCAGATACCAGCCCCAGGCGATGCCGAGGTGACCCGCCGTACCGCCGCTGGCGTTAAGGCCATCAATATAATCGAACAACTTGTCGCGATTGCTGGTCATGGGCAGTGGACCGATCGGGTTGCAGGATTCTGTGTACCAGCTGACATCGCCTCTCCAGTTGACGCTGCCATACGCTTCGGCGGCTTCGATCCACTGGAATGGACCTGGGTCTTCGTCGGTGAATTGCTCGTCACCCACACGTTCCTTGACGCAAGTATTGTTGATCGTCTTGGTTTCGGTGACTGTACGGGTGGCGTAGTTAGGCACCCACTCGTCGTCACAGGTCCAATACCATCTTCCTCTTTTCTTTTTCCATTTGCAGACTTCTTCCCAGTCGCCGCCAGACTCGTAGGTTTCATCGTACGAGAAGGTGTATGTGCGAATTGGCAATTGTCCGGTTGCCTTGAAGAAATAGTCCTCGCCTGCGTCCACCATGGAGGAATAGGAGGCCATTCCGATGCGGACTTCGCCGGTCGTGCCGTCATCGTCTGCAGGCACAAGCACATTGATCGCCGTGTCGGCCGCGCTTTTCAGAGCGGACATCTTGCTGCCGCCCATCGATCCGGAGATGTCGAATACGAAAGCGATGTCGACTTTACCGATACCATAGGTCGAAGCGGAGGTGACGGAGAAGTTCAATTCCTTCGTGCCCGTCATCTGCATGATCGATGTCGGCTGTGCACAGCGCACCTTCACCGAAAGATCCTGAGACTCGGCGGCAATAGACGCAACGGGTTCGGCACAATCGGTGCCTTTGCCCTGGGCCTTCATTGCCGATTTGAAATAGTTCTCGATATACGTCTTGATTTCGGTGTCGTTCTTGCCTTCCTGCATTTCGCGGGCACCCGCGATAACCGCGCTGTCCAGGATGAACTGGACGCGGTTTTTTGCGGTGTTGACCTGTTGCAGGTCAATCGCAAAGCCCATGAGAAGGAAGAGCGGAATGGTCATCAGCGCGAAAATGATCGCGATGTTGCCCTGTGTTTCGTCCTTGAACCGGCGAATTGTTTCGACGGTCCTCTTGATCAAATTCGTGTTCGTCATCATTACCCACCCCGGTTTTGGCCGCACCTGGCCCAAAGGTTCTGGTTTGCACATTGCCAGAACTGGATAACTTCTCGGTAAAATCAGGGGTCAGGATTTCTCCGCTGACGGAAAGGTTTGCTTAACCACGACCAGCGCCGCGAATGCCTTGTGGCACCGCGCGGGAAAGCTCATGTTTTCAGCAAATTTCACGACGTGTCCGGCGACAGGAAATCCCAAGTGGCCGCGTGCAATTGGCAGGCGCTATCCTGTTGTAAATGCCTCAGTTTTCGCGTCTTGAAGACGGGCGGCACAGCACGCTTCAGCACCGGGCCTGCTGACACCATTATCTGGCGCATTCTGGCGACGTAGTCGGCCGCGTGATCCAGCGCGTGGTTAACAGCCAGCAAGCGTCGCACGAGCTTTCCGGCCGGTAAAATGTCAGTTGGGCTTGCAGGATAATCCCGCAAGTCTACGGGCGTCTCTTCGTCAAGGAACCGGATGCGGGGACCGGTACGAAACCGGGCTCTTGGCGGTGTGGCAGGGGTAGCTTTCGTCGCTTCGATGAGGCGGAAGCGGGGAATGGCGCGACGGGTGGAAGGGCGTGCCGGTTCAGAGACATGAGCGGTGCCGGCGCGGGAGGTGGGCTTTGCGGTATCCGGCTCTACCCGAGCCGTCTCGGTGGGGGGCGGCAGGGGGCCGAGCTCAAGCGCCGCAAGGCAGAACAGGCGTCTCAGGATGGCTTCGAGGAAGCTTACGCGCCCGGCCAGTTCCTCAAGTTCTGCGCGCGGCAGGAAGGGTTTGGCGGGCACCGGCCAGAGTCCCAGCCGCTTCTGGGCCACTGAGGCGAGATAATCGGCGGCATCCCACCAGAAACGGGTGAGGCTGTGAACGGCGAGGGGAAATGGCGATTTCATGCCTTTAGCGTCGCCTCTTCGGCAGTACGACGAAGTGGGTCGGCCGATAGAGCGATCTCGAATATCTATATCATTGAAAAGATGCCGAAATTTGGAAGCCGTCCAGCTTTGTGACGGGGATAGGGGCGTGCCGCTCCTCTGCTTGCCCCGAGGGAATTCATCGTTTCCCGCTTGAAAGGCGGGCCATTTCTTGCGAGAGAAGTGAGTGATCACAAACTTGGAGCGCTGTTTTGTATTTTCCTGATATATTGAACACAGTGATGTCGCTTGCGCCGTGGGAGGGGCTGGCCGGATGGCTGATAGTGATTGCATGGACAGCCGCACAGTTCGTCGCGGGCTGGCTGGTCGCCGATCTTGGCAGCGGCGTGATCCATTGGGCGCAGGATCGGTACGGCTCACCGCGTTGGCCATTGGTGGGGCCGATTGTTCGCGACACGATCCGGCACCATCGCAAGCCACGGGGCTTCCTCTCCAAAGGCGTCTTGGCGCGCAGCGGGCGCATGTTTGGCTTTGCTGTGGCGGTTGGAACTGCTGCCCTGCTGATCGGCGCGCCAATTGCGTTCACGGCGGCACTCGCACTTGGCATATTCGTTTCGAATGAAGTGCACGCGGCCGCCCATGCGCGCCCGAGCGAGTTGCCGGGCTGGGTACGCCGCCTGCAGCGCGCCGGCGTGATTCAGTCACCCTTGCACCATGCCGCGCACCATCGGGCGTTGAAGAATGTGAATTTCTGTACGTTGACGGATTGGACCAATCCGGTTTTGGAGCGGGTCCGGTTCTGGCGTCGCCTGGAGGCGCTGATCCGCTTGAGCCGCGGCATCCGCACACGCCGCGACCCCGTGGTGCGCCGTCAGCAGCGGCGCAGATGGCGGTCCGCCTGAGCGCTGGCCGCCGCTGAGGGCTTGATTCCCGCCGCCAACCTGCGCATTGAGCGCAGTCATGAACATACTTCTGATCGGATCGGGCGGGCGTGAACATGCCCTGGCGTGGAAAATGGCGCAGTCGCCATTGGTGGACATGGTGCATTCGACTCCGGGCAATCCCGGCATGGATGAGGAAGGCCCGTGTTTTGATGTGACCGTCACCGACATTCAGAAACTGGTGCAGCTGACCCTGCAGGTCGAGCCGGACCTGATCGTGATCGGGCCGGAAGCGCCGCTGGCCGAGGGCCTGTCGGACATCTTGCGGGCGCGCGGCTTTGACGTGTTCGGGCCGAGCCAGCAGGCGGCGCAGCTGGAAAGCTCGAAAGCCTTCTCCAAGGCGCGCATGGTTCAGTATGGCGTGCCGACCGCGGCCTATGGCGAGTTCACCGATCCGGTGCTGGCGAAATCCTATCTGCGGACGCTGGAAGCGCCCTATGTGCTGAAGGCCGATGGCCTCGCCGCCGGCAAGGGCGTCGTGATTGCCGAGACGCTGGACCAGGCCGATGCCGAGATCGACGAGATGCTGTCGGGCAAGTTCGGCGATGCCTCCGCCACGCTGGTGATCGAGGAATTCATGCATGGCGAGGAAGCCAGCATTTTCGTCATCACCGACGGCACGGGGGCGATCTATCTGCCCGCCGCACAGGACCACAAGCGCGCGGGCGATGGCGATACCGGGCCGAATACAGGCGGCATGGGCGCCTATGCGCCGGCGCCGGTCGTAACGGATGAGATTCTTGCCCGCGTGAAGGCCGAGATCGTCCAGCCCATGCTGAAAGGCATGAAGGCGGACGGCATGCCGTATCAGGGTGTGCTCTATGTCGGCATCATGGTGACAACGGACGGGCCGAAAGTGGTTGAGTTCAATGCGCGCTTCGGTGACCCCGAATGCCAGGTTCTGATGAAGGGCCTCGCGGGCGATATCGTGCCGGCGATCCTTGGTGCGGCGACGGGCGGCCTTGAGGGCAATGAAGAAGCGTTTGAGGCGCTGCTGGAGCTGGACCGGTTCGAACCGACGGCGACGATTGTTCTGGCCACGGAAGGTTATCCGGGGAGCTACGCCAAGGGCTCTGTCATTCGCGGCGTGAAGTCTGCCAATGACTTGCCCGGCGTGACCGTGTTCCAGGCGGGCACGGACATGGACGAAGGCGGCGCGCTGCTGGCCAATGGCGGGCGCGTGCTGGCCGTGACGGCCAGTGGCGACGATTTGCAGGAAGCTGTCACACGGGCCTATGCTGGCGTCGATGCCATCGACTGGCCGGAAGGCTTCTGCCGCCGCGACATTGGCTGGCGCGCCCTGAAGTAGGAGATTGGAGCCCGGATCATGCGCAAATCTGTGTCCGAGGTGTTCCGATCAAACGCGCGCAAATGGGCAGGCCGGGCAAGCTTGGTGTTTGGCGCACTGTTGACGGCCTGTGCCACCCAGCCTGCCACCCCGACGCTGGACGGCGATCTGCTGATCTCGCATGTAAGAGTGGTCGACTTTTCGGGCGAGGCGCCAGACGTACGCGAAGATGTATTCGTGCTGGTGGATGAGGGCGCGATTATCGCCGTGGCTGATACGCGGGAGGGCCTGATTGCGGACGCTGAGCAGGATGCCAGCGGGCTAACCATGATCCCCGGCCTGACGGACATGCATGTCCATATCTGGGATGAGGCGGAGCTTGGCGCGTATCTCTCCTGGGGCGTGACGCGGGTGCGCAACATGTCGGGCCTGCCCTTTCACCTGACCTTGGCCGAACAGATTGAGGCGAGGAGTGTGCTTGGGCCGCACCTGGTCACCACTGGGCCGATCCTCAACAGCGCCGGCCCGAATGCGCAGGTGAACCACCAATTGGTCGAGACCGAGGAGGAGGCGCGCGCCGCGGTGGCGTGGCAGGCCGAGCAGGGCTTCACGCGGTTGAAAGTGTATTCGAATTTGACCCGTGAAGCCTATGACGCCGTGCTGCAAGAGGCGGATGCGCGGGGGATGATCGTGACGGGCCATACGCCGGAAGGCGTGCGCGGGCCGGGCGTGCCATTTGAAGCGCCGTTCGACATTGCGTTCGATGAGGTGCTGAATGATGGGTTCGAGACGATCGAGCATGTGGAGTCGCTTGTCTGGCATGGGTTGAGCGATCGGGAAGATGCGGTTGCCGCGCAGGCGCTGGCCGGTCAGATCGCCGAGGCTGGCGTGCCGGTCACGCCGACGCTGCTGGCCTTTCACAATCTCTGGCGTGTGGCAGACACGCAAGGCGCGGCGCTGATCCGTCCGGAGACGGACCTGTTGAATCCGTTGGTGCAGGCCACTGAAACGGACATGTACGAATACTGGTCAGGCGCACCGACAGGGCCCACCGCAGAGCGGGATGCGTTTCACCTGCGCATGACCAGATGGCTGCGCGCGGCGGGCGTCACGCTGGTCGCAGGCAGCGATGCCGGGATCTTCACCAATGTGCCGGGCCTGTCGCTGGTCGAGGAATTGGAGCTGATGGTGGCGGCGGGGCTGACGCCGTTTGACGCGCTGAAGGCGGCGACGGATGCGCCCGCTCAGGTGTTGG
>NZ_DFME01000015.1:7590-8553 GCF_002375605.1 Hyphomonas sp. UBA3601
TCCGGGTTGCGCATGGCGTAGAGCCAGGCGATGCGGCCGGTTGTGTCCGGGGCGAGGGTGAGGACGAGATCGACCTTTCCGTTCAGTCTGCGGAGGAGCGCCGGGGCGCCATTGGCAAGAGCGGGCTCCATGGTCCATGTAGCGTCAGACTTGGCATCCTTCATCATCACGGCCATCAAGACCTGAACAATGTCAGCCGGTCCGCGCAGCGGACGTAGTGCGGCGCGGGCCTTGCGGCCGCCATCGGTGTAGGCGGTGGCCTCTGGCGCGAGCAGGCCAAGCACGGCGGCATGGTCCTGTGCAGCGGCGGCGGCCATGAAGCGCTGGAGGAGGTCCGCGACTTCAGACGGGGCGGCGTCAAAGCGCGGGCCGCTCTCCTGCAGGCGTTTGTGGGCGCGGCTGACCAGTTGGCGGCAGGCGGCTTCGGACTTGCCTGTGACGGCGGCAATTTCGTCATAGCCGGCGTCGAAGGCTTCACGCAGGATGAAGGCGGCGCGCTCGGTTTCCGACAATCGCTCCATCGCCCACAGCAAGGCGAGCTCGCATTCCTGGGCGAGGGCGAATTTCTCCTCGACGCCAAGCGAGGGAGACTCGACAATGGGTTCGGGCAGCCACGGGCCGGGATAGGTTTCCCGGCGTGCGCGAGCCGAGCGCAGCGCGTCGATGGCTATGCGGGCGGCGGTGCGACGCAGCCAGGCGCGGGGGTTCTCGATGCGCGTGCGGTCTGTTCGCTGCCAGCGCAGCCATGTGTCCTGTACAGCGTCTTCCGCGCCAGCCCGCTCGCCCAGCATGCGATAGCACAGGGCGGTCAGGCCGGGGCGTTCGGCCTCGAAGATGGCGGTGTCGGCGCTCATGCGGGGAGGATCACTTCTTTGCCGGCAAAGTCCAGCCTCTGGCAGGCCTTGCCATGGCCCATGCCGCGCTTGAGCACGGGATAGATCCGGCCGGAGGCGGCGGCGAAGG
>NZ_DFME01000015.1:8698-11858 GCF_002375605.1 Hyphomonas sp. UBA3601
GAGCCCCATCGCGCCAGCCTCCAGCGGGCGGCCTTCGGCGCAGGCCTGCAGGGCGTCAGCATCTGCCCCCCCCGCCAGCGCCATGTCGACGACCAGTTGGGCGCAAGGCCCGCAATCGCCGTCAAGCGTGGAGGCGAGCAATGCGCCGGTCCACGGGATTTGTCCGGCGGGCGCGCCGCGATATTTGTAGAAGGCGGGCAAGCGGGACAGGCCCCAGGCCGCGCCGGGCGAGATGTCGATGATCTCGTGCATATAGCTGGTGTCATAGTTGAAAGCGCGCTGCATCTTGCGCGCCTGAGCATGGAAGAGTTTGCGGATCATCGGGCGGCCTCCTTGCGGGCAAAATTGAGCGCGGCGGCGAGGGCGAGCCAGACCGGCAGCTGGATGGCGGTGAGATTGGAGGAAGCCACATGATCCAGCGGAAAGCCGCGGCTGATCCAGATCCAGATATGGAAGAGCGCATGCAGGGCCGGCCATGTCGCGCCGATGATGGCGGCGGCCCGGCTACGCGCATAGGCGCCATAGGCGAGCGCCCCGGCGCTCATGCCGAAGACCAGGGCGATGTCGCGGATAAAGTGGAGGTTGAATGGCCCCATCATCGCAACGCCGGGGACGGCTTCGTACCAGAAATGCGGCGCAAACCACATCACCAGTCCATTGGCAAAATGAAACGCCGCAATGGCGATCAGGCACAGTCTCCACATGTTCATAACTCCCTGTTTCAGGAGTCAGACGAGACAGGGACGGATTTTGTGACAGGTGAGGCCCGGCTGCCGAAAGACAAGCGGGCCTCAGACCAGGATTTACTCGCTGCTGGAGTCCAGCATGGTGAGTTCATGCATCAGATATTGACCCGTAATCTTGCGGAGTTCGGGATATGTCTTCGATGTCTCGCGTGAACTATCCTGATTGGCTTCACCCCAGGCCGCCATGAACGCATCATATTTTTCCCTCGAAGGGCCGATATCTGCCATGCTCGCATACTTCACGCCGAGGAGGATGTTGAAGTGTCCACTGTCCGGCATGGCGCTGACCATGATGGTGTAGTCTTCAATATGGCCGAGTGATTTGGCCACGTCATTGGATTCAACCCATGTGGATTTGATGCCTTCGAGGTAATAATCCCCCATATTGGAATCGACCTTGATTGTCGCGATCTCCCACACGGTATCGCTGATCGTATAATCTTCGTATGCGTTCAATTGCGCCAGTGCCGGAGTCGCGAAAGCCGTCAGCGCTGCTGACAAAAGTAGTCCCTTGATGTTCATTATCTGTCTCCAAGACGAAAGAGCGCCTGCGCGCTCGTCAGTGGCCCCACCGCCACCATGACAACAGGTTAATGTTGGTTAACGTCCGAGGCAAGCAAAAGACGGTCCGTAATCAAATAAAAATAGTCAGAGGGCGGCGTATTTTGCGTGCCGGTCATATCTGGTACTGATGCGGCTGTTGCAGGTCGCGTACTCAGGAGGCCGTCCCTTATGAGCTCGCCAATTCAAGCTCTTCCGCAGCGTCCATCCATTCGGTTTCGGCGGTTTCGGCTGCGCTGGCATGCTTTGCGCGGTCTTTCAGGAGCTTTTCCAGTTCGTCCGCAGGAGGTGTGCCGCTGGCGAGCTTGGCGTCGATCTTCGCAATGGCGGTGTTCGCCTTTTCGAGCCGGTCTTCGGCGTCGCGGGCTGTTTTCTTGAGGGCGCTGAGGCGTTTCTTCTCTTCGGGAGTGATCTCCTTCGGAGCAGCCGGCTTGGCCTGTTTGGCAGGCTTGGCCCCCTTGGTGTCGTCGCGGTCGGCCTTCATGACGAGGGCGCGATAGTCGGCAAGGTCGCCATCATAGGGCGCGGCGCGGCCATTATTGACCAGCCAGAGCCGGTCGGCCGTGGCCTCGGCAAGGTAGACATCGTGGGTGATGAGCAGGACCGCGCCGGGGAATTCGTTCAGTGCGTAGATCAGCGCTTCGCGGCTGTCGATGTCGAGGTGGGACGTCGGCTCGTCGAGGATCAGGATGTGCGGCGCGGCCGATGACATCAGGCCGAGCAGGAGGCGCACCTTTTCGCCACCCGACAGCTTCTCGACATTGGTTTCCACTTTCTCGTGGCTGAAGCCCATCGCAGCGGCAGCTGCATGGACTCGCGCTGGCGGTGTGCCGGGCGGCATGATGCGCTGGACGTGCATCAGAACGCTGTCACCTTCGGAGAGTTCGTCGAGCTGGTCCTGCGAGAAATAGCCGATGCGCACGGCCTTGGGCACGACCCGGTCGCCGCCAATCAGCGAGAGGCGTTCGCCGATGGATTTGACCAGCGTCGTCTTGCCTTGTCCGTTTGCGCCGACAATCGCGATACGGTCGTCCGGGTCCAGACGAAGGTTGACCTTGTCGAGGATGACTGCGTCCTCGCCATAGCCGAGGGTGGCATTGCGCAGCTCCAGCATGGGTGGGGCGAGCTTGTCCTTTGGCGGGGCAAAGTGGAATGGCGTCGTGCGGTCACCCACCGGGATGGAGATGTCCTGCATCTTTTCCAGCATCTTGATGCGCGACTGGGCCTGGCGGGCCTTGGAGGCCTTGGCGCGGAACCTGTCCACGAAGGCCTGCAGATGTTCGCGGTCCTTGTCCTGCTTGGCTTTCTGGGATTCCAGCTGGGCGAGCTTGGCCGCGCGCAGTTTCAGCCAGTCATCATAGCCGCCCGGCGTGATTGAGAGCTTGCGATGCTCCAGCGCCATTGTGTGCGTGACACAGCGGTTCAGCAGCTCGCGGTCGTGCGACACGATCAGGACGGTGTACGGATATTTCTTGATATAGGTTTCGAGCCAGGCCGCGCCTTCAAGGTCGAGATAGTTGGTCGGCTCATCGAGCAGCAGGAAATCCGGCTGGGAGAACAGGACACCGGCAATCGCCGCGCGCATACGCCAGCCGCCGGAGAATTCTTTCGTGGCGCGGCCAAGGTCTTCAGTGGTGAAGCCGAGGCCGTTCAGCACTTCGGCGGCGCGCGCTTCGGCGGTCCAGGCATCAATGTCGAGCAGGCGCTCATGGATTTCGCCGATGCGGTCCGGGTCGGTCGCGGTCTCGGATTCCTGCATCAGGGCGTGGCGCTCTGTGTCGGCGGCCAGCACGACGTCGAGAATGGTCTCGTCGCTGGCGGCGACCTCCTGCGCAACCCAGCCGAGCCGGGCG
>NZ_DFME01000015.1:11963-14093 GCF_002375605.1 Hyphomonas sp. UBA3601
ACCCAGCCGAGCCGGGCGCCGGTATTCAGGCGGATGGCGCTGTCATTGCGCGGGTTTTCCACATCCTCGCGGATCAGGCGCAGCAGGGTGGATTTGCCCGTGCCGTTGCGGCCCACAAGGCCGACTTTCCAGCCGGCCGAGATCTGCGCCGTGGCAGATTCAAACAGGGGCCGGGCTTCGACCTGAAAATCGAGATTTGAAATGGTAAGCATGCGCGGCGGTCTACTAGAGACTACCGTGAAAGCAAGGGCGTGGGTGCGCTATCGGATGATGCGGGCGATCCCGGGCAGATTGCGGGCATCTGCGGGCGGGAGAGATCAGAGAGTATGCCCGCCATGCCACCAGTAGGGGGAGAACTGTAAATGGCATGACGGGCGGTTCGCTGCATTACTCTGGGGGGGAGGGGGACAAACGCAGCGAACGCAAACCTCTCTCTCCAACCAGATATAGGTAGCAGGCTGGCCGGGTCCAAGCGGCTCACGCCTTCGTGAAGCGTGAAGTTTGGGTAATGTTGGAGGAGAGCCCTCAAGCACCCCGGCGCGGGGTCACGGGGCGATGTCCCTGGCAAATATTTCGTTCATGCCAAATGTTTCAACGGTGGTCACAAGGTCAGTTACTCGGCCGTCGACTTGCGCATTGCGAAGCTTCAGCGCCTTGAGACTATCCGGAACGCTTCGCAGCGCGCGAACGCCTTCGGCCAATTCATCGGCGCTGGCGTCTATTGCGCCGCCTCATGTGTTATCTCAAGTGCGGTGTCGATCAGGCGATGAATCTCAGCGAGCTGGGCGTCCCATGGCAGCAAACCGTCGCGCAGGTAAGCGTCATAGGCGTCAAGGTTTTCGGCCACCGCATTCAGAAAGGCTCGATCCTCTCTCATAGCTTCCAAATCGCAGTCGGGTCGTGTCTGCATTTCGCCCAGCTCGGCGTCAAAGACCGGTTGAACCTTCACAAGCTCTGGTCTGAGCATCAGCAAATTATTCGCCAGGGCGTGATCTTTCTCGATATAGGCCAAAAGCGCTTCAACGCGTTGCTCATAGTCAACAAGTGCTGCGCGTAGCGCCGGATCCCTGATAATGGAAAGCCGCCCGGCATTTGTCAGCTCCGTGACCGAGGGCAAACTGAGGACGTTGATATTGTAGTAATGAGAGGTGGCGATCGCCATGCATTCGGCTTGAGTCAGCCGGTCTCGCTCAACAACGTCAAAAATGACTTCGGTCGCTGAGCGAAGATCATCAACGACAGACACCCTGCGCGCACGAACGCGCTCTGACGATTGCTCAACCCTGACAATATCAGGGTGCAGGCGTTCCATGAAATCGGCCTCGGCGACCCGGTTGCCGCGCACCACGTTCCAGTTGTTCACCTGCAGACCGAGGAAGACACCCAGCACGACAATCAGCGTTTCGATGACGACCGTGAACCAGTCCCGCCTGCGGATCGCATTGGTGAGACGGCGGAGGATCATGGGGCGACCCCGTCATTGCGAAGCCCGTCGATCACGACTTCGAGGCTGGCGATGTTTCCGCCAATATTGTTGCGCACGGTGGCAACCATGGAATACTGGTGGCGCAAGGCTTCCCGAATTGACGGCGAAGATTTCAGTTCATGCGCCGTTGCCTCGAGCAGGGCCTCATCCACATCTATACGACACTCCTCCACAAAGCCGGTAATGGTGCCGGCTTCGCCGACCGTGTCACTGCACCCTTCCCTGATCGCCAGCTGGAGGGGCAGCGGAATGAGTGCCCGGACTGCAAACCTGTAGGGCGTGCCCTGCAGCAGGCTATTGGTCTCGTCGTTCAGATCCTGAAACTTGTAATATTCGGACAATCCATCCGCCACCTCCTGGCTTGGCAGCAGGCCGAGATGCCCGGAAGAGACGATCTGATCCCACGTCGCCCGGTCGGTCGGATTGTTGCTGAACTCGCTCGCCCGGTAAGCGGCGGCAACGAGGTCCTTCGGGTTTGCATCAGGGCTGGCCAACAGCCGATCGGCCTCCACGACACTGGCGAGCACCTGATCATAATAGGCGAGCAGAACCAGATTGTCGGCCAGGTCCTGTTCAAGGTCGGCGACCAGACGAATTGTGTATTGGTCACCCAGCTCCCGGTCTGCCCGCGCGCCATTCCAGTT
>NZ_DFME01000119.1:0-2188 GCF_002375605.1 Hyphomonas sp. UBA3601
GAGTGCATCTTTCAACTCCGTCAGCTTCTTGCCAGCGTCATGCGCCTCAGTGAGGATTGCGGTAAGTCGAACTGCTATTTCTCCAGATTGAGCCTTCGCTTCGTGTCGCGCTGATGAAACTGCGGCGACTGATTCGGACATGGCGCGAATGGATGCGCCCAAGCCATCCTTGGTATTTTGCAGGGCCTTGAGCCTGCGGCTGAGCAGGGCACAGTAGAGGCAAGCCGCAAACGAAACGAGAAAGAGCGCTATGTCGGAGGGATCTAGAGGCATCATCTTACCGTAGCAGGAATTCGGTTACGAGCACGCCGTGCGAAGCATCCGCACCGAGCACAATTTCGGATCGCATTGCGAGTTGCTCCCTCATCTTCGGGTAGAAGTCAGCTGACTCGAAATCAGAGAGCTGAAGTGCACGGAGGTAACCGACGAAAGCATCGACCAGCATGGGTTCGGCTTTCTTTACCGCGCTGACATGACTGTTGTCTGAGATGACAGAAGTCTTGATCTTAACATAGCGAGTGGCCGGCTCATTACCTATCGTGACAAGGATTTCTTGCAACTCTACATAGACGTGATCTTCCAGCGCGAGCGGCGTATGAGCCGGCTTGCCACCTTCGCCTGGCGCACATGCAAGTGCTGCCGCAGGGGTATTGGGCGACAGAAAATAGACGATCCCAAATGCGCCAGCCATGCTGACGACAGCCAACACCACAAGCGGGATCAACCCACCGCCGGAAGACTTTTCTTCAGTAAGTTCTGTGTTCGCGTCAGAGGCCAAAACGTTACCCAATAAAAAATTTCTGCTGACAAAGGCTTATTAATCTCTGGGTAAAGGAAGCGTTAATGATTTCGCGGAAAATATTAACCAATGGAATGATGGCGTTGGGATCGGGGTTTTCTGGCCTATGAAACTTTTAGACACACTGAAGGCGCTATCAACGGCGCAGAAACTCGCACTTGTGGGTGCAGTTGCCGGTGTGGTCTTCGCCATGTCGTTGCTCGTTCAAGGTGCGGTCAAGCAGCCCATGGGCCTGCTTTATGCCGGACTGGACCCGATGCACACCGGTGAAGTGATCGCTGAGCTCGAAAAGCGCGGCGTCGAATATGAGATCCGCGGCGAGGCGATCTTTGTTCCGAACTCCGATCGCGACTCGGTTCGTTTTGCGCTGGCCAAGGACGGGCTGCCGCAGCAGTCTGTCAGCGGTTATGAGCTGCTTGATGATGTGAATGGCTTCTCGATCACGTCGGAAATGTACAATGCGACTTACTGGCGAGCGAAGGAAGGCGAACTGACCCGCACCGTGCTGGCCATTCCCGGTGTATCATCCGCGCGAGTGCATATCGGCGCCAGCCTTCGATCGGGTTTTTCCCGATCCGGCCCATCACAAACTGCATCCGTGACCTTGGTTTCCAGCAACCGGATCAGTGCGAGCCAGGCTGAGGCTATCCAGTACCTCGTCGCCCTCGCCGTGTCCGGACTCGATCCGGCCGATGTGGCCGTGATCGATCCGAAGCGAGGTATGCTGGCGGGGCCCAATATCGACCGCATGGAAGAACCGGGAGTAGTCGCCGAGGGCCAGTCGAGCACTCTGGAACAAAAGATCCTGCGCTTGCTGGAGGCCCGCGTCGGTCCGGGCAATGCGCGCGTGTCCGTGACGGTTGATGTCAATCGCCAACGCCAGCGCGTGTCCGAAGTGGTGTTTGACCCGAATTCGCGCGTAATTCGCAATCGCACCAGCAATGACACCAGCGAAGCCAGCGGTGGTGGGGGCGGAGGTGTCACCGTGTCCAGTAATCTGCCGCAAGGGGCCGGAAGCCAGGGCGGCGGCAACAGCACGGTGAAAAACTCGACCGAGAGTGTTGTTTACGACATCAATGAGACACGCCGTGAAACCGAAACATTACCGGGTGAAATCGAACGTATTTCTGTAGCTGTACTGCTAAACGAACAAGTCCTCGGTTTTGATGCCAACGCCGAAGATTCTGCTCCCTTGATGCGCAGCTTGGTGGCCGATTTTGAACAATTGATCCTTTCTGGTGCCGGCCTCAACGCTGATCGGGGGGACTCTCTCACCGTAGACTTGATGCCGTTTCAGGAACTGGAGGTCGAAGAGCTCACACCCGCTCCCGGTCTCGTCGAGACCCTTACGGAGCGCTATTTCTGGTCTGCCTTGCAAGCCATTCTGCT
>NZ_DFME01000119.1:2402-8447 GCF_002375605.1 Hyphomonas sp. UBA3601
AAAGACTATACTCGGGAGCGCCAGGATGAAACAGCAAGCCTGCTTCAGGAGTGGCTGAACGAAGACCGGAAGGCGCTGGTCAATGAGTGAGTCGCCTTTCGCCAACCTGCCGAGATTTGACCAGACTACTGACGATACGGCTGGCACCGCCAGTACAATGGCGGATACTGTAACCGCTGTAGATTTTCATGAGCCCGAGGCGCCAGCCGAGATTGTACCGGCGCTCGATCCGAATGTGGAAGTTCTCTTGACGCGATTGTCGGAAGAGATTGAGCGTACGAATGATCTTCTGCTTGTTCAAACAACGAACTGGGTTACCGCGATAGCGGAAAAGTTGTTCCCGGAACTTTCAAAAATGTTCTTGGCAGAAGAGATTGGTCGACAATTGCCAAGCCTGTTACCGGAATCGGCAAATCGAGTGGAAATCACGGCTCCCGAGCTTCTTGCAAATGACATTCAGGATGTTGTTCAGCGCTCAAACAAACTTGCCAACCGATGCCTCGTTTCTCCGACGCCTGCATCCGAGCGCCAGGGTGTGGAAGTGTCCTGGGTGACGGGCGGATTGTCGTTGGAATTCGACGGGTTGCTGGAGGCCTGCCTTGGCCGACTGCAGTCTATGCAAACGAATCAGAAGGAAACATTGTGATGGCTATTCCCGAAATGACGCCTTCGGACGAAAACATGATTGAGCAGGATGAGGCCTTGCCGGGCGGCAAAGTCTATCGATCCATCTATAACGTCCCGGTCAATGTGATCGTCTCCATCGGCCAGAAGCGTCTGACCGTTTCTGAAATACTGGATTTGAAACCGGATTCCGTGATCGCGCTCGCGGCGCGCATAGAAGACCCTGTATCTCTTTCGGTAGACAACCGGCTCATCGCGCGAGGCGAGTTGATTGAGACGGAGGAGGGTGGTTTAGGCGTAAAAATCACGGAGATCGCGGAGGATCCCGATGCTAAGGGGACTTGAACACCTGCCGCGTTTTGCTGGCGGCTTGTTCATACTAATTCTCCTGTATGCGCTTTCCGGCGCAGCTTACGCGCAATCCGTTGATCCAGCTCAGATAACCATTCCGGATGGATTCCTTGGGAATGGCGGCGAGGGCGGACTCAGCGGCTCTGTCGTACTACTGCTTGTTTTGGTGACAGTGCTCAGTCTGGCGCCAGGCATCGCCATGATGGCGACCTGTCTGCCATTCATGATTATTGTCTTTTCATTTCTGCGTCAGGCCATCGGCGTACAGCAAGCGCCTCCAAACATGCTCATTATGGCGCTTGCCATGTTCCTCACCTTCTTCGTCATGGAGCCAACCTTCATGGAAGCATGGTCTTCAGGCATCTCTCCATACATGGAGGGTACAATTGACGAGGGGCAGGCCTGGACGGCCGCGACAACGCCTTTTCGTGAATTCATGACGGCCCGTGTCGATCCAGAAACCATCCCTGTTCTTGCCGATGCGGTGAACCGCCCTGTGGTGGAAGGGGAGGAGCCAACATTCGCTCTGCTTTCGACGGCATTCATGTTGTCCGAGATCAAGCACGCATTTCAGATCGGCTTCGTAATTTTCCTGCCATTCCTTGTTATTGATCTGGTCGTCTCATCTGTTCTGATGGCAGTCGGCATGATGATGGTGCCGCCGACCGTGGTTTCGCTTCCTTTTAAGGTTGGATTCATAGTTCTGGCGGATGGCTGGTTGAAGATAACGGAAGCACTTTTGCGAGGATATGCCGGATGAGTTCGGTCGTAGAGTTGAAACAACCGACACAAAGGCAGGCTGTAGCCAGAACAGGGCCACAGACTGGCTCCTCGCGCATTGCGGGTCTGACGCGTGCACAGAAGGCTGCTGTGGTCATTGCCATGCTTGGTGAAGCCGAGGCACGTCCCATCGTTGAGCGTCTTGATGACCAGACCATGGCCCAGGTTGCTGCTGCGTTGGAAACAGTTTCCAAACTTCCTCGGGAGCAGCTTGTTGAGATTGCAATCGACTTCCTGAAAGAATTGCGCGCCGCGAGCGGTTCGTTCTCCGGAGGACAGGACAAGGCTCGTGAAGTCATCGCGAACATCCTCGATCAGAAACGCTATGATCAGATATACGGTACTGGCGAGCCACAACAGGAAGTCGTGGTGGAAGAGGTTGGCGACACCTGGGAGCGGCTTGAGAATTATGATGCGCAACAGGTCGCAACCTATTTTCTGACACTGACCCCCAATATCATCGCTCTAATCCTGCGCCGATTGGATGTCGCTGCGGCATCGGAAATTGTCGGCTTTCTGGGTGAGGAGCAACTGGACCCGGTGGTCGGTCATTTGGTCGAGGATGAGGCGCCAGACCCGGAAATCTTTTCCGTGCTTGCCCACATGGTCGAGATTGAATTGCTGAACAATACTGAAGCTGGTCCGGGCGCAACCGAAGATACGGCTCACTTGGAATCCATTGGTGAAATGCTCAGCCTTGTCCCGAGTGACAAGCGTGATCGGATCATGGCCTTCCTCAGTAGCGAGCATGAAGGCAAGATGAAAAGCATCGAGCGGGTCATGTTTACCATCAGCAGCCTGCCAGAAATTTTGCCCCGAGAAGCTGTTGCAATTGTATTCCGGGAACTTGGCGAAGAGACAATGGTCCAACTCCTTGCGAGTCTCCGCGAGGGTGGATCGGAAGTTTCGGATTATTTGCTCAGCAACATCTCGTCGCGCTTGGCGGACCAGTATCGCCTACAGCTCGAAGACGTGGGAAAAATATCTGCTGAGAAGGGCGAGAAGCTCCAACGTCAGTTCCTGATGTCCCTGATGACCCTCAAGCGGGAAGGGGCGATCAAGGTCGGCAAGCCTGAAGAAGACGAGGCCGAGTAGGGCCTGACACGAATAAGTTCCTGTCCAACTTGTCTTACCAGTTCAACGGATGATCAGGTCTGCGTGAAGGGCGCCCGCTGCTTTCATTGTGCGAATGATATCGGCAGTTTCCTGAGGCGTAACCCCTAGCGCATTCAGCCCAGATATCAACTCTGAGAGTGACACGTTTGGGTTCAGCATCGCAATATTCTTACTGCCGGTCTGGCCGATTGTGATGCGTGAGCGGGGCAGGGCGATGGACTCGCCTCGCGCAAACGGATTCGGCTGGGACACAACGGGGCTTTCCACCACCTTGATAGAGATGTTGCCCTGAGCAATCGCAACTTTGGAAATGGTGACATCCTCGCCAAGTACGATCGTACCGGATTTCTCATCAATCACTATTCGCGCCGGCACAGACACGCTGACGGGCAAGTTTTCGATATCTGCGAGGATACGGGAGGGCGTCCCATTGATCCCGCGAAGGTCCAGATCAATCGTGCCAGGATCACGAGTATAGGCGATCTGGGCACCATAGGCCGAGTTGATGACGTCTTCGATGCGGGCGGCTGTCGTGAAATCCGGATCGCGCAGGGCGAGTGTCAGGCTCTCGCGGTCATTGAAGTCATAGCCGATTTCACGCTCGATGCGGGCCCCATTCGGGATGGCGCCTGCTGTCGGCGTACCACGCGTTTCGCGTGCGGCGGCGGCTTGAACATCAATACCGGAGACGATGATGCTACCTTGAGCGACTGCATAAACTTCATTGTCTGCGCCCTTCAGGGGCGTGAGGATCAGGGTGCCGCCCTCAAGGCTCTTGGCGTCTCCGATCGAGGCGACCGATATGTCTATGGTCGATCCATTACGTGCAAAGGAGGGTAGCGTGGCTGTCACAAGAACAGCTGCGGCATTGTTGGGCTTGATATCCTCACCTTGGACATTCACGCCAAGGCGCTCAAGCATGTATGTCAGCGAGTCTTCTGTGAACGGTGAGTTTCGAACTGAATCGCCCGTGCCATTGAGGCCGACCACGATACCATATCCGATAAGATCGTTTTGCCGCACGCCTTCAACATCGACGATATCCCGAAGGCGGGTTTGCGCATCGGCAGGGGCGGAACCCCCGAAGAGACCAAAGCAGAGCGCGGCGATGAGGAGTGTTTTCCGAAGCATCATTCTTAGCCCAGATAATTCAGGAGTGACAGTTGGGACAGGCGGGCAGTAATCAGATAAGATGCTTCCAACGTCGTCTGCAGCGATTGCAGCTCCGTTGCGGCTTCATACTGGTCTCGCGCAGTCAGATCGTTGAATGACGCAGTCAGTACTGTTTCTTCCGTGTCGAGCGTTTTTTGTTCGATCGCATTCCGCTCTTCATATACGCCGAGATCTGCCCGTAGATTGGTGATTTGCGTTTCGCTCGACGACAGGCTCAGAGATGTCTCCTGAACAAGCGTTTTGTAACCGTCCAAAGAGGCGAGTGGGCCATCCGGACCCGAGATTGCCAATACGGCCAAATCTCTGATGAGCGACTTGATTGCGTCATTATCTGCGGTGACGCTCTCCGGGTCGGACGCGGTCGTGCTGCCTTGGTAGATATTCTGCAACCAACCGCCTGTTGGCGAGGTAAAATAGTCATCCAGCTGAGTCGCGAAGTCGGCACTGTCGGTTGCGCTATCCGCAATCAGCTCGATGTCAGCCAAAAGTGCGGACTGATCGGAAAAGGGAAGCGTGGATGTAGCGTCTCCTGCGAAGAGGAAGCGGTCTCCATATCGCGCATTCAGAGACGAGAGCGACGCGGACAGGGCGGCCTTTGCGTCCCGTGCTGCAATACCCACATCTGTTTCATGCTCGCCGCCGATAGCGCTCAGCATGTTTGCGGCGATGCCACTTGAACTCTCTTGAACCGTGCCCAGGCTTGTTTGGATCAGCGACAGTCGGCTCGCGCGCAGGTTGAGGACTTCGCGATCAGTTGAGATGTCTGCCAGCGCCTTCTGACCAAGCATGGCCTTACCGATCCGGCCGGATAGATGAAGCGTAAGGTCCTCATATCGACCCGTCGTGGCCTCTGTCGATGTTTTGCCGATCTGGGTCCGCAATTCAGAAATGTGCTGACCGAGGCTGGCAGTCATCAGGCCGGAGGAAATAGAGAAGCGGTCCATATCAGATCTCCATCAGCTTCTGCATCATCTGGTTCGCAATCTCGATGACCCGGGCGTTTGCTGCATAAGCCTGTTCGATTGCTAGCAAGTCCTGCATCTGACTATCGATATCGACTCCGGTCTCAGACAATTCGGCCTCAATCAGAAGGTCGTGCTGCGTGGATGCCGAAGAAAGCACTGATTCGTGAGAGATACGGGTTTGCCCGGTGAGTGACGCAACATGTGCAACCAATTCGGTTGCAGAGAAGCCGCCCTGGATACCGTTCGAATTCATCGATTGTATTTTGGTGAAGGCGTTGGACATAGCAGAAAGAATGGAGTTGTCTCCGGGCGGGCCCTCAACTGCGGCGCCGATGCCATCCCTCAACCGCCAAAGGCTACCGCCTTGTGCCGGGTCAACTTGGGCGTTCAGGTCGATGCGACCAGCGAGACCCGGATCGCCCGGCGTGCCTGTGTCGACAAACATGCCGAACTCGCCGGGTACTTTTGTCGGATCGATCGAGTCATCCGACAAGCGGGTCACAAGGTCGTTGGCGATCGTATCGAGTTGGGCTCCAAAATTTGGAAGGTCTGTGTCGCGCAAGGTGAAGAGCGCGCCGAACATACCACTCGATATAGCGGCGTAACTGGACGCACCGGGCGTCAGTTCCTGCCCATTCACCGAGAGGCCCGAAAGTGCACCATTGTCCAGTGTCATATCCGCGCCAAATGAATTGGCGGGCGAGAATTCCAATTGCTTGGCAGTTCCCGCAACGAGGTAGACACCTTCGACAGTTATGACATCCACAACGCCACCATCGCGCGGAATCGCTTCGATTGGCAGATATTCTGCGATTGTATCAAGTGTTCTGTCGCGGTCATCCATCAGTGCGGCTGCCTGGGATGTCGAGCGGTCCATGCCCGCCAGCAAACCGTTGAGTTCTTCGACCTGCTTCAGCGCGGCATTTACGACGTTCACGCCGTCTGCGATCTCGCGATCAGCTTCCGAGCGTTGCTGGCTGACCAGTTGCGAGAGATTGTTCAACTCCGTCACAACAGCATTGGCCGAGTCCAGCAA
>NZ_DFME01000118.1:0-12564 GCF_002375605.1 Hyphomonas sp. UBA3601
GAGGCCGTCAGTGCGAGCACACCCAATTTCTCTGGCGGGCGGAACAGGGTCGGCGTCAGGATCAGGTCGAGCTTCTGATCATCCAGGAAGCGTTCAAAAGTGATTGCCGCCGCATTGAACAAATTGTTCGCACGCGCCAGCTCCATCATCGGTACGGTCCGACCCAGATTGGCCATCGCAAACGTAATCGGCTCCAGCTCGTCCTCGCGCACGTCGCGGCCGAGCATCACCGAGCGCGCATCAATCGCGGCGGCGACATTGGCGGAGATGGTGAACAGCGCCGCCTTGCCCAACTCCTCCCCGTTCAGTACAGGCGCGGCTTCAACCACAGTGTGGCCGAGGCTTTCCAGCAGATGCCCCGTGGCCTTCAGACCCTCGGCTGCTTCGGGGCTCAATTCGGTGCCATTCGGCGCGGTACGCCAAAGTGCGATCTTCAGCGGCACAGGGTCTCGCGACACGGCCTCCAGGAAGGAGCCCTCCGGAGCTGGTGCCACATAGCGGCTGCCGGTCTCGCGGCCATGTGAGGCGTCCAGCAAGGCCGCATTGTCACGCACCGTGCGGCTGACGGCGTGAACCGTAGACATACCGTTCCAGCCTTCAGTCTGAAGGGGGCCCATCGGCGTGCGCCCGCGCGACGGCTTCATGCCAAACAGACCGGTGCAGGCGGCTGGAATGCGGATTGAGCCCCCACCATCACTCGCCTGCGCCAATGGCACGACGCCTGCCGCGACAGCCGCCGATGCCCCGCCCGACGAGCCACCCGATGTGCGCGTCACATCCCACGGATTGCGCGTCTGGCCATAGAGCGTGGACTCGGTGGTTGTGGTCAGGCCGAATTCGGGACTGGTCGTCTGGCCGAACATGACGAGCCCCGCCTTGCGATAGCGTTCTGTCAGCACCGAATCCTGCGACGAGACATGCCCCTTCCAGCTGACTGACCCATTGGTCAGAGGCGCGCCATCGATCATCACGGCGAGATCCTTGGTGATGAAAGGCACGCCGGCAAACGGCCCGTCAGTGGGCAAGTCTGCCAGCTGGGCTTCGGCAAGGTCGGGATAAAGGCTGGAAAAACAATTCAGTTCAGACTGCGCGGCATGGGCCCGCGACACTGCCTCGTCCAGCAATTCTTTTGAAGAGACTTCACCGGCGCGGACCAGTTCGGCCAACCCCATCGCATCAAACGCCGCATATTCCTTCATCCTGCCCTCCTGTTTCAAGGCAGTCTGGAGCGCCCGCGGTCAGAAGAAAACCCCTAGTCTTTGGGCGGGCGCGAATTCCGGCGATTGCGCCGGTCCCGTTCCGGCCCACGGGCCAACATGTCGGCCATGGCACGGCGCTGCTCTGGGGGAAGCGCTTCGAGCCGGGCAATCATCGCCTTATGCGTGGCCGCATGAACCGACCCCTCCGCCGCGCGCAGATCGGCAAATGCCGCGCGGACGGCCTCTGCATCGAAAGGATCCGCCTTCAGCGCGTCTGCCAATTGCGCACGCACTGCATTGCGCGCATCGCGTTCTGTTCGGGATTCGCGATAGGATTCCCGCATCAGGCCAAACATAGCCCGGCGTGTTTCAGTATCTATGTCTTGGGCCAACCGGGGCCGCTCTTCACGATGGCCACGATCAGGTATCTGGCGCACCAGCATGCCAACAACCAGCCCCAACAGGAGCAGGTTGAACAACAGGGAAATCGTCATCCAGAAAGAAATTCGGCGCGGCGCTCGGGCCGGGGTCTCATTCATTGCGTCGCCTCATCTTCCAGTACCAGTGTGTACGTATCAAATCCAAGCGCAGCATAAACTGCCGCTTCGGCCTGCTCGTCCTGCGTCGTGATCGGTTGGGCTACGCTCATACCGGCGAACACACCGACCGTCAGCGATGCCAACGCGCCTGCGGGAACCCAGACCGGCAACTTCCAGCCGGACTTGCGTGCAGGGGCCGCCTTTGGCGCAGACGCGATCAAGGCGTCGCGCAAACTCTCAGAGGTCACAACATCCGGGACCTCACCCAAAAGGGCATCAATCTCGCGGGCAGCGGCAATTGCACCAGAAAAATGTTCTGGATGCGCCTTCATGCGCGCACGGGCAGCCGCCCGCTCTTCCTCGGGAAACATGTGGGGATCGGCCCCATAGGTCTCGATCAGGGCCAGGATCCGGTCGTCTGAAATCAATTGTCCGCTCATGATGCGGCCCTCTCCAACAGGCTGGCGCGAAGCGTGCGTCGTGCACGTGCCAGCAAACTTTCCAGTGCCTCCACGCTGACATCCATGATGTCTGCGGCTTCGGCTTGAGAATGTCCCTGCAGGGCGCATAGCGTCAATGCTGCGGCCTGGCGTTCCGGCAAGTGGGAGATTGCATCTTCCACCGCACGGACCCGCTGGGACTGATCCAGCAATTCTGCCGGGGTCATGGCCGGATCAGTGCGCTCCGGCAGGTGTTCCATGGTCACTTCACGGCGCTTGCGCAGCCGATCGTAACAGAGATTCAGGGCAACCCGGTGCAGCCAGGTTGAGAATTTCGCACGCGGTTCCCATCCCGGCAGCGCCTTCCAGGCGCGGAGGAAGGTTTCCTGTGTCACGTCTTCAGCCTCTGAAGGGTCGCCGAGCATGCGCGTTGCCAAGGCAAGGACGCCGCTGCTGTAGCGGTCGACAAGGCTGGAGACAGCAGCGGGGTCGCCCGCTGCTGCTCGTGTGATCCGGTCGAGGTCTGAACTGAAAGCCAAGGCAGAGGACTTAACCGAAAACGGGCCGGAAGAACATCGTCATATCGCGGTAAATCACGTTGATACATCTCTGGCTTCCGGCCCATCGGGAGGTCGTCCTTATTCAGGCTGCGGGCCGTCGCCGCGCTTGTGCTTACCGCCGCGACGATCTTTCATCTTCGACTTCATGGCGTCCATTTCTTCCTTCGTCACAATGCCATCGCCATCGGCATCGACCTTGTCAAAGCCGGGACGTTCCTTGCTGGCAAACTCCTCGGCGCTGATCGTGCCGTTACCGTCAGTGTCCAGCTTCGCGAACATCTTGGCCTTGCGTTCCGCCATACGTTCAGCGCGCTTGGCTTCGTGATGCGCATCCAGTTCGGCTTGCGTCACGGCGCCATCGCCATTGGCGTCAACCTCTGCAAATCTCGCAGCGCGGTGCGCATCGATTTCTGCCTTGGAGAGGTCTCCATCGCCATTGGTATCGATTTCAGCAATCATGGCTTCCATATTGCCGCGTTGGCCATGATGTCCCTTGCCGCGATGACCGTCGCCCGGTTGGGCAATGGCGATCATTGGCAGGGCCAGGGCCGCAATGGCGGCGATCGAAGCGGTTGCAATCGTAGTACGTTTCATTGAGAAAACTCCGTTTGTTTTACTCACCCATCGCGTATTGAACGGGTTGGCCCGGAGTTTCCGTCGCTCAAAGCTGAAGTTTTTTCACCGCCAGCATGTGAATCTTTGATTTCACTGAGGAAATTTCTGCCTCAAGCGCGTCGAATGTCTCCATATCCACCGATCGACAGAGCCTGTCCTTCAAGCCTTCCGGTATGTGCCCGCCCGCCATTTCGCTGCCGAGCGCCAATCTGTGAACCTGCTGGAGCGACTGAAGAAAGGTGACTCCCTCTTCAAGTAACGTCCTTTCCGCCTCCGGAAGCGACGAGCAGGAAATCGCCTCGCGCGTATTGGAACGGATCGCATCCGGTTCGCCACGCAACAGCATGTCGCGCTGAACGACAAACTCGGCATCCACCAGACCGCCTTCGGCCGTCTTCAGGTCCCAAAGGCCTGTCCCCGGCTTCTCGCGATAGAGCCTCTGGCGCATGTCCGCCACGTCCTGTGAGATCGTACCATCCGTCTTGCCCGCGCGCGCGACGATAGCTTCGCAGGCGATCTTCATGATGCGATAGCAGAGCGCCTCGTCGCCCGTGACCGGTCGCAGGCGCGTAAGCGCCATATGCTCCCAGGTCCAGGCATCATGATTTTGGTAGCGCTCGAAAGCCGGCACGCTGACCGCAACGGGTCCGGCGCCGCCGGAAGGCCGCAATCGCATGTCGACTTCGTAGAGATCCCCCTCAGCTGTGGGAGCCGTCAAGGCCGTGATCAGGCGCTGCGTGAATCGCGTGTACCAGGTCTGCGCCACCATCGGGTCTGCGTCGTAGATCACGATAATGTCGAGATCGGACCCGGCCGTCAGTTCCCGCCCGCCCAGCTTACCCATGGCAAAGATGGCCCAACTGCCCGGCCGCGGACCATAGCGGTCCTCGGTTTCACACTCAGCGGCGCTGGCCATTTCCTGAATGGTCTCATCGGCAAGGTCTGACCAGTGCGCCCCGGCATCGCGCGCATTGATCAGGCCATGCAACAAGCGGTGCCCGATCAGGAAATTCTGTTCCCGGTGGTAGCGTCGCCACGCATCCAGCGCGCCATCGAAACTGACCGTGTCGTCAATCACCGGACGTGGCGGTTCCTGACGACTGACCAAGGCTTCCAACAGGTCGGGGCGGCGTGACAGAATCTGCGCAAGGCGCGGCGCGAGCGCGAGTGTGGATACCAGATCATCCAGCAGGGTCTGCTCCGCCAACAGCATGGACAGCGTCTGCACGCCAGAGGACATCCCTTCGAAGAAACGCGAGAACCAGCGAAACGCCTCATCAGGCTCACCCGTCTTGCCCATCGCTTCCAGCATGCTTGGCAGCAAGGCTGTCAGCAGTTCCCGGCCCCGGGCCGTGCGCGTTGCTGGCACGCGCCCCCGATGCCAGGACCGGATCGACTCAATGGCCGCGCTTGGGTTGCTGAAGCCCAGCGAAGCAAGCGTTTCAATCGTCCCCGGATCATCATCAACACCCGTGAAGACAAGATTGCCAAGCGGACTGGCGTCCAGTGCCCGGTCTTCATGAGCAAACAAACCGTCATAGTGCGCCTGAACGCAGCGGCGTGTGGCCTGCAAGTCCCGGTCGAATGAGGCAAGATCGGCATAGCCACAAAGCATGGCCACGTCCTTGCGGTCATCTTCGCCCGCCGGGACGGTATGGGTCTGCTCGTCGCGGCGCATCTGGACCCTGTGCTCCAGATTGCGCAAGGCGAGATAGGCCGTCTCCAATTCCTCGGCCGTGTTGCGTTCGACCACACCTGCACCCGTTAGCGCGGCGAGCGCGCCGAGCGTGGAATTATCGCGCAGTTCCGACTGTCGCCCACCAAGGATCAATTGTTGCGTCTGGGCAAAGAATTCGATCTCGCGAATACCGCCCGGCCCCAGCTTCACATCCGGCGAGACGGTCTCGAAATCGGCGCGCCCTACTTTGCTGTTGATCATCCGCTTGATGGCCTGGATGTCGCCAATCGCCCAATAGTCGAGATTACGGCGCCAGACAAAAGGCTGCAGGATTTTCAGGAAACGGTCCGCACTCGCATGGTCTCCGGCGGTCGGACGCGCCTTGATCCAGACCATCCGCTCCCAGTTCTGACCCACACTCTCATAGTAAAGGTCCGCCATCTTCGTTGAGACCGCCAGGGGCGTCGACGACGGATCGGGCCGCAATCGAAGGTCGGTTCGGAACACATAACCGTCACCCGTCGCTTCCTGCATCATGCGGACGAGGTCCCGTGCGATACGCTGTGCGGTCTCCCCGGCGGAAAAGTCACCGTCCATGAACACACCCGGCTCATAGAACACGCAGATATCGATATCGCTGGAATAGTTCAGCTCATACGCGCCCATTTTGCCAAGGGCGACCGCGAAGATGCCCGCGCCGCCAAGCTCCCGTTTGGCGAGAGACGCACGCAATACTGCTTCAAGGCACTCTTCGGCAAACTCGCTGAGCGCGCGCGTCACACCCATTACTGGCAACACGCCGGCCAGGTCTTCTGCTGCGAGCGATAGATGCAGTTGCGCCTTGGCCTTGCGCATGGTTGCCATGACATCGGCTTCGGGCAAATCGGCTGGAATATCCCTGACGGCCTGCAAGGCATCGCGCCAATGCCCGCGCACGCCCGTCTCATGCAGGCGCCGCAAATAGGGCGCCGCTGGCAGAGCCCGCTCCAGCGCGGCTTCGGCGGTATCTGCGATTGGCAGGATCGTCAGCATACGGGCATCACACTCTCGGCAGGCGCAGCGTGGCCTTCAGACCCGGCATGTCCGGATCGCCGCCCGCATCACTCAGGATCAAACTGCCGCCATGCATGTCTGCCACGGAATCGACGAGCGCGAGACCAAGGCCGGATCCAGGCTGAGTGCGCGCCGAATCCATACGCTGGAAGCGCTGTACGACGAGTTCGCGCGAGCCCTCCGGGACACCGGGGCCGGAATCCACAACAGTCATATCGACGGTGCCATTCGGGCCGCGCGTAATGGAGAATGTGATGGCACCGCCTTCGGGCGTGTACTTCACGGCATTGTCGAGCAAGTTCGACAAGGCCTGACCCACAAGGTCACGATCCGCAAGAATGGTAAGGTTGCGAGAAATCTGGCTCTTGAAGGAAAGTCCCGCTTCCTCGCAGGCCGGGTCGAAGAGTTCGGCCAGTTCTTCGCCGAGTTCCGACACGTCCATCCGTACACGCTCGCCTTCCGCGCCCGCTTCCAACCGCGCAAGGCGGAGGATTGCGTTGAACGTGCCGAGCACCCGGTCCACCTCCTCGACCGTCACTTCCAGAGTAGCCTCGGCGCTTTCGCGTGACATCGGTTCGGACAGGGCGATCTCCAGTCGATTGCGAAGGCGCGAGAGCGGCGAGCGCAGGTCATGCGCAATTGCGTTCCCGGTATGGCGCGTTGAATCCACCAGCTTCTCGATCTGGTCGAGCATGGCATTCAGCCGGGACGCCAGCCGGTCGAACTCGTCGCCAGATCCGCGCACGGGCGCGCGCCTGCCCAATTCCCCGCCCATCACGGCCTCGGCCGTCCGCGCGAGTTCATCTGCCCGTCGCGCGGCTCCGCGCGAAATCAGGATTCCCCCCAGCAATGAGAAGACCAACCCGATGGGAGCGGCAATGAAGATTGCGCGCTGTATGCGCCCCACAATCGCCGTCTGCTGTTCGGTGTCAAATGCCACCAGCAAAGCACCACCATTGTCACGCAGGCGCACGATACGACCTGCTGCCTGCCGCAGGATCTCGGTTCCGTCCGGCTCCTGCTGGCGGAACTCGAAATAAACGGTCTGCACGTCTGCTGCTGGCGGCGCCGTCGGCATCCGCCCGAAATGGCCCGCAATCTTTCGGCCCGAAGAGTCTTCAAGATAGTAGAAATAGGTAGAGCCGGTGCGCGTCATCCGCTCCAGAACGGACTGGCTGAGACGCTCCATTCCGCCTGTGAAATAGGCGTTTCCAAGCTGCTCGAATTCGAGATCCATCCGCCGCTCGCTCTCCGTGCGGATATAGTAGACCGTCGAATAATAGAGATAGACCAGCAACGCAGCCGAAAACGCCGCAAACATGGCGCTGTAGATCAGCGCCAGTTTGAACGTCGTCGTCTTCAGGAAGGTCGGCAGTGCGAGTCTCATGTGGTGCTAGGTGCCAGTCGCCTGCCCGGGCGTCTAGCCCTGCAGGCGATAGCCAGCCCCGCGCACCGTATGCAGAAGTGGCTCTTCGAATTCCTTGTCGATCTTCGCGCGCAGGCGCGAGATGTGGACGTCGATCACATTGGTCTGGGGGTCGAAATTATAATCCCACACCTTCTCCAGCAACATGGTACGCGTCACGACCTGTCCGGCATGGCGCATAAGATATTCCAGCAGACGGAACTCGCGCGGCTGGAGGTCGATCTTCTGCCCGGCCCGCGTCACTTTGCGGGTCAGCAGATTCATTTCAAGATCACCGGCTTTCAGGACCGTCACCTGTTGCTCCACCGGCAGGCGACGGCCGAGTGCCTCGACCCGTGCAGCAAGTTCGGCCGGAGCAAATGGCTTGGCGAGATAGTCATCCGCGCCAACCTTCAGCCCCTGCACCCGATTCTGGACATCGCCCAGAGCTGACAGGAAGAGGGTCGGCGTCTTGCCGCCCGCTTCCCGGTATTCCTTGACCAAGGTCAGGCCATCTTTTTCCGGCAGCATCCGGTCTACGACAAGCGCGTCGAATTCAGACGCCCGCGCCATGGCCAGGCCGCTATCACCATCGGTTGCCATGTCCACGCGGTGGCCCGCCTCGACCAGAACCTTCTCGATGAAGCTGGCCATTTCGATGTCATCTTCAATTACGAGAACATGCATGGTGTCTTCCTGAACCGTATCAAGCATCGGAATCTCCTATTCGGCGTCCGACAGGTCAATGGTGCGATAATTCGTGATCTGGCCAATACGGACTGCGATCAGAATTTTCGTGCGCTTGGCGTTCTTGGCGTCGGTAATTGCCTTGCGGAAGGCTTCGACGGATGTGGCCGGCTTGTTGTTCACTTCCAGGATGACCATGCCTTCCTGAATGCCGGCCTCTTCCATGACGCCGTCCTTGGTGATGCCCGACACGAGCAGGCCATTTTCGCCTTCACGCAAGCCAAGACGGGTGCGCAATTCGTCGTCCATCTTCTCGAACGTCGCGCCAACTTCCTTCACTTCCTTGCCGGTATCCGGCGCCGTCGTGGCTGACGAAGAAAGCGCCGGTTCGACGATCGCATTCGGATTGCTCGGACGCTCGCCAACGGTGACATTTAGGGTCTGCTTCTTGCCGCCGCGAATAATCTCGAACTTGTTCTGCGTATTGGCGATCAGTTTGCCGACCAGCCGCGTCGTCGATGTGGCATCGGTGACCTTGTCGCCATTTACGGACAGGATGATGTCGCCACGTGCGAGGCCGCCTTTTTCTGCCGGGCTGCCATTGGTGACATCGGCAATGATTGCACCTTTGGCATCCTTGATGCCTTGGGCCTCGGCCATATCATCTGTCAGGTCCTGGATGGCAACACCCAGCCAGCCGCGTGAGACCTTGCCGTCCTTGATCAGGGACTTGGTCACTTCACTGGCGAGCTCTGCCGGAATCGCAAAGCCGATCCCGACAGAACCGCCCGTCGGCGAAAAGATCGCCGTGTTCACACCAATCACATTGCCATTGAGGTCAAAGGTGGGGCCACCGGAATTGCCCCGGTTGATGGAGGCATCGATCTGGAGGAAATCTGTATAGGGGCTGTCCGGGCCAATCTCGCGGCCATCGGCTGACAAGATGCCCGCAGTGGCAGTGCCGCCAAGTCCAAATGGATTGCCAAGCGCGACCACCCAGTCGCCCTTGCGCATAGTGTGGGAGTCGCCAAAGCTGACGAAGCGATATTCGCCCGGCTCTGTAACACGCAGCACAGCCAGATCCGTTTGCGCATCGGTGCCGACCAGTTCGGCGTCGAGCTCTGTCCCGTCCTTCAGGACGACCTGAATGGCCGTAGCGCCCTCAACCACGTGATTGTTCGTAACGATGTAGCCATCCTTGGAGATGAAGAAGCCCGACCCAAGCGAGCGACCCTCGCGCGTTTCCGGTTCTTCTTCCTCTTCCTGACGGCGCTGTTCCATGAACTCATCCAGGCCAGGCATGCCGCGAAATTGTTCGAAGAATTCCTGCATGTCAGCCATACGGCCGACTTCGCGCTCGGTGGTGACGTTGACGCTGACCACGGCAGGCTCAACTTGTTCGATCAAATCGGCAAAACTGAGCGGCGCGCCCCGTGGCGCTTCAATCTGGATCGGCTGGGCACCCGCCTCCGGGCTGAAGATCTGTGGGGCGAGGGAGAAAGAGCCTACCATCGCCACGCCCACCAGCGCAGCTACCATGGCCTGTCTCGATATGCCGATTGTCTTCATTCCTGTCTCCAAGTCACTGAAAAATTTGCCTGTATTGGGCATGTGGGCCAGCATAAGCCTGCCACAAGCATTGTGGTCATTAAAAGACAGTAAGGCGATTTTCACGCGCCGGTAAGAAAATTGCCCCTGATTTCTCCTGGCTTGACGCGACAACCTCCGGTCGACTTGCCCCAACAGTGTGAATCTGAAGGTAACTCTACAGAAAGCTGTTTTTTAATGAAGTTTACGCAAGTCCGGTCAAAAGTCCCTTGTAAGCCAAGTATTTTGCGCTCATTCTATTTGCGGAACAAGGCTATGGGGCTTCGAGCGAAGATCAGGACATCCTCTCAACCGGCACATCGTGCCAGGCTGAGTGTTGGGTTGCCTGTCACTCTTCACGCGAGCTGCCCCGACCCCTTGCCGGCGTCGCACAGGCCCTTTTCAAGGTTCTGCGGCATTCGCCTCCGGAGGCAATGTGTCCCTGCCAGGACGTCATCTCCGGGCCATTGCAATCGTCAAGCGCGTCCCCACCCAGCTGACGAATGTTATGGAGCGGCGTCGGCATCCTTTCCCACAGTCTCACAGACAGGCTTCGACAAGCATTGATTTCTGGCCAAGCGAATGGTCTTCAACCAGATGCCCTCTGGTGGGGCAAAAGGACGAGCAGTTGCATAATAAGCTGACAATCATTCTGACCGGATTGGCCGGGTGCGCTCTACTGGCCAGCGGCATTTCCCTCGCGCCGCCTGGCACTTTGGCATTGACCCTCTGCCTCGGCGCCCTCCTGCTTGGGCTCAGTGTCATTGATATTCGCACATTGACCCTTCCCGATGCCCTGACGGCCTCAACAGTCCTGCTCGGCATCCTGATGGTCTGGCTGACCCGGCCTGAAGCCTGGCGGGCGCACCTGATCGGCGGACTGGTCGGCTATGGCATTCTGGTGATGGTGGAACTCGGCTATCGCCACTTGCGTGGCAAAGACGGACTCGGACGGGGCGACGCCAAACTGCTCGGCGCGCTTGGCGTATGGACTGGTTGGGCGGGCCTTGCCCCCATTATGCTCGTCGCGTCGGCCTCCGCACTGGTGGGCGTGATCGGACTGTCGGCGCTCGGAATCCGCAAGGTCGATGCCGATACGCCCATTCCATTCGGGCCGTTCATCGCGCTGGGCGGATGGGTTGTCTGGCTTGGCGGACGTTTCTTCCTGCCAACCGGACTCTACTAGGCGTCTTCTGGCTCGACGGAATCCACCTGCGCCCTGCGCGAGCGCGCAATCGCGATGCCGATGAACGCGCCAAACAGCAATAGCAAGAATGGCCCGCCCCATAGTAGCCAGCCCGCTACACCGTCCGCCCTCGGACGGAACAAGACAAACTCGCCATACCGGTCCTCGAACCAGCCGCGTACCTCTTCGTCACTCGCGCCATCCTCGATCATCACGCGTACCCGCGCGCGCATGTCTTCGGCAATTGGCGCGGCGGACTGGGAAATCGGTTCATTCTCGCAGGCGACACAGCGCAGCTCGCGCATCAGGGATTGCGCGCGGGCCTCCTGTTGCGGGTTATCCAGCGCAACATCTTCGGCCACAGCGAACCCGGCAAGCACCAGACTGATCAGGATTACAACGAACTGTTTCATGCTTTGCGCCTTGGCCACAGGCTGAAGGCACCGCCCAGCGCCATCAGGATCACGCCGAAATATAACAGGTCAATCATCGGATTATAGTAGACCCGGAAAACCCAGCGCGGCGCGCCATCCACCATGCGCTGCTCGCCCAGCGCTGCATAGAGATCGCCGGTGCCCGTCTTGTGGATCGCAGTTTCCGTGGTCGGCATTTGTGCCGCCGGATAATAGCGTTTCATGGGCGTCATGATCGCCTTGGCGCCGCCGCGCGTCGCGGTCAGCTGCGCCCGGTCGGCATACCAGTTCGGGCCTTCGATTGCGCGCACCTGATCAAGGGTCAGCGTCCAGCCGGCCACTGTGTCAGATCCGCCTTCTGCGAGCGCCACCGTCGTCTCATACCGTCCCGTGGTCTCGACCACCGCGCCGATCACAAACAGGCCGAGGCCCATATGGGCCAAAGTCATGCCCCAGACGCGCGGCGGCAGACGGAAGATGCGTCCCGGCGTGATCGCCCGGCGCTTCAATTCCCACAGTGCGCCAATCACCAGCCACGCACCCAGTGCAAGGCCAAGTGCTGCGCCGATCGAAATGTCCCAGAGGCCGACCCCCAAGGCGAGGAAGACCAGCGCCAGCGTGCCGCCAGCGATCGCCCATTTGGACCAGTTCTTCAAATCCGCCTTGCCCCAGGCCCAAGCCTGAACCACGGGCAATATGAGCAGCAACAGTGCCAGCATCGGCGTGAACGTCAGATTGAAATAGGGCTCGCCAACAGAAATCGTCCGGCCGGCTGCCTCTGCCATCAGCGGAAAAAGCGTTCCGAGCAACACGGTCAGCGCCGCAACGATCAGAACGATATTGTTCGCCATCAGCGCGCCTTCCCGGCTGAGCAACATCCACGGCTTCCCGCCCGGCAGTTTCGGTGCCCGCATGGCAAACAGCACCAGCGCAAAGCCGCCATAGGTCAGCAGGCCGAACAGCAAGAGCATGCCCCGCTCCGGGTCCACGGCAAAGGCGTGCACAGACGTGAGGATGCCCGAGCGCACGAGGAATGCGCCCATGATCGAGAACAGGAAGGCCAGCACCGCCAGCAGCGCCGACCAGGCCCCGAAGCCTTCGCGCTTCTCTGTCACGACAACCGAATGCAACAGCGCAGCCCCGATCAGCCACGGCATCAGCGAAGCATTTTCCACCGGGTCCCAGAACCACCAGCCGCCCCA